>JAQWNM010000017.1 GCA_029268615.1 SAR86 cluster bacterium
GGTTATTTTTGTACCTTTAACTGTTACTTACACAATTTTAACATCTAAATTTAATCTATAGGTTCAATGGATGCTGGAATGACGCTGAAGGTTACTGTTGGATTCTCTTTCATTAGTCGAGACGAAATTTTTACTTCAATGACAAGATCTGTATCAGTTTCGTAGCGATAGTTTTTTTTATTTGCTGGAATTTCAATGGTAGCAGGCTGATCGAATCGAAACTTAAGAGAACTCATCTTTGGTGCAAATAAATACATCGCACCTGCCAACTTTTTGGTAACGTTATTAAAATCTTCGATTATTAAAAACAAATCTCTATATGGCATTACTGTTGACGATGGAGATTTAATACTGGCATTCAAGTTCAGTACCAATGAGTCTTTATCTTGATTCAATCGCAGGGCGAGTTGCTTTGCACGCGCTTCTTTGAATACCGGCAGTTTAATGGTTCCGTTCGTCATATCCACGGGGATCTCATTAAGTATCCGGTTGTCCTCTACGATCCAAACTTTGATTTCATCATACGAAATCTCTTTACTCAATATCTCTAGTTTGATCTGACTTTCTATCAGTGGTGATTTTGACTGACTAACTGTACTCAGAAGAGTGTTAATTTTTCCATATTCTATCTCACGACCTTCTGATGCTGCAGGTTGAGTTCCAACTATTACTAATAAAAACCCCAGGAGTAGTCTGCGCACAATTAATTCTCTATCGACGATAAAGCCCTCTGTAGAACCCATTCAACCGTGATAGAACTTTATATACTTTTCTTCCATAGTTATTTTCGAATTTTGAAAAGACCAAGTTCGTCACAAACTATTGTCTTTTAGGTCTTTCTTTTAGTTCTCCTCCACAATTTTTACAGACGTGGTTATGATCTTCTGCGCATGACTGGCAATACGTGCACTCAAAAGAACAAATATGTGCCAAAGAATCGTTTAATAACTTAACGGCACAAACTAAACATTCTTCCTTCATTTCAAGCATATACTACCTTTCTAATTCTCTGTTCGAACTTACTCAACCGTTACAGAGTATTTTACAACAGTAAATAATCTTAGATTAGAATATAAGTCCATCAGCACCATCAATAGTGGAAAAAGACACAACTCTCTCAATTTATTTTCTTTACTCTTCTCTAACTGATCTAAAATACAATAATTTATATTCAAATCATCTAATAATTTTTTATATTTACCTAATCCGCCTAAAGGAAAACCAGTCGAGTAATGATTTACTCCGAATAATTTTAAGTTAAAATTTTTGTTTAAAAATTCCGCTCCATCGTCAACTGCCTCATAAAAGGATCCGCATTGAATAAGGACTAAATCAAAATCAAAATCCTTTTTTAGGGATTCTGTGATAGTAACTTTAATACCTTTATATTTTGATTTTGGATATCTCTTGGCTTTCTGTTGCTCCAGTCCAGTTGATCCGCCTTGATAAATTTTAATCATAATAGTTATAATCCTATTAAGTTAATTTACTGTTGTAAACTATTCCACAGTAACGAATTCATTTTGAGTGCAGAATTAAGAGTATGATTTTTTCTGAACTCTTTGTGAAATTTTAAATAAAATTCAATTTCTTTTCTACCCATTCTTCATCTTGATAAATTATTGGTTTTTCACAGGACAATCCGTCCTCCCCCAGTTCATTAAGGACTTTTATATACTTTTTTCGTAACCTGTCTTGCAAGACAGGTTCATTAATTAGAAGGTGTGCTTTTGATAGATTATGTGACGAATCTGCAATTTTCACTTGTTTCGCAATCTCATTCCTTTTTACCCTTGGTAAATAATCATTGAAATAATCATCTGATGATAATTTCGTCATTGCATGAATTGCCTCTATCACATCATTGCCGAAAGACTTTTCTATCTGATTTGTTATCTCTTTTTTAAAATCCTCTCCATTAGGGTGCTTACTTGCGTCTTCAATTGCGTCATGGAGTAAACCAGTTATTTCGTAGCTTTCTCCAAGGTGGGAAACTCTCGAAGCAACATCTAATATATGAGCCATATATGGATATTGTTTTTTATCTGTCTGATTCCCGTGAACTTTTTTTGCTATCTCTTTTGCTTCTAATAAAGGATCCTTATTCACTGTTGTAAACTATTCCACAGTAATGGAGTATCCATAACCGAATTATTTTTTTTAGTTTGTCTGTTTTGATTTTTTTCCATCCTTATGTTTCTCTTTTCAGTACAGTGTCAATTTGTAATAAGTATCATGTCGCTTGTGGTGGCATAGGTTTTATTTTCCCAATTAAAGTTTATATTTTTTCCAATGTTTTTGGTTTTGGAAAAATATTCTTTTAAGGATTCTTTTATTAATGGGAGCGATCTTTTCATAGTCCACCCTTCGAATAAATTTTCATTATTAATAAAAACAATAAAGAATCTATTTGCTGAATCAAACCTTCTTATTCCTTGGTTCTCGTATAACCATATCATTAAGGAATTTGGATTGCTTTGCACTTCTGCAACCAACCTCTTTCTAAATCTTTCTAGATCTAAAACTAGTTCATTTGATGAATCATATTCTTTATGTTTTATCCATAGATCTTTAAGCAAATCTGCGCTTGGGGTTGATTGATCAAATGATATTGATAGTTCTCTTGCTGATTGTTTAAGAAGTGTTAGTTCGGGTCTTAGTCCCTCTTCTTTCCTTTTGTCTTTAATATATCCTTCTGGAAGATATGTGACTTTAAGATCAAAGGGGGTCTCATCAATAAAAAAATCTATTTTTTTAATTTGTCCAAGCGCTGGAGTGACTCTATTGAAATCTTTAAAAATGTCTTCAATCATGATTGAAGTCCAGTGATTATACCAGGAACATCTCACGTAACCTCTAAGACTATCTTGAAGGGAATTGTTTATATGATCTTCGAGTTCATTATAATTTGGTATCTTTTTTATATAGTTATTGACAATTGTTTGTTCTAAACTGTTTTGATAGAGACCTCCCCAATCAAACTCCTTTAATTTATATAATTCATTGTATAGTTCGTCTTCATTTAGAAGTCTTTTTTTTCTTTCTTCAATATATTTTTGATTTATATAAGACTGAATCTCATTTTTTTTTAATGGGGAGTTAAAAATTAGGGGTAATTTCTCTTTTACTAAAAGTTTTTCTTTATCAGACAGATTGAATTGCTTTATAAGTTCATCCATATATACAGATCTGCTTAAAGACTTAATGTATAAATATCTTAAACCCTCAGATTGATTAACAATTTCACTAATCTGATCTTTCTTGTACATTTCTTCTAGTTCTTTTAAATGACCCATGATGTCTCCCAACCTGAAATTTTAGATATATCTTTTTTGGGTCTTTGATTTTTATAGAAAACAACACACCAATCATATTTTAGTGCTCCTTCTCTATTATCTTGAACAACAGATCCTGCACTATAGTTTGCCTTAAATTTACCCTCGTAATATAGTGCTTCCGATTGATCTGACAGGTCCTTTAAAAAATTCCAGAAGTCCATGTCGGTGGTGTTAAACATTAAGATTAATCTACCGCCCTTTTTAATTTTTCTTTCACATAGGTCCCAGAAAATAGAGAAATCATTTTTATAACTGGTTTGATCTTTATTTCTTTCAGGAGAGTTTGAAACTATCATTTCGTTATCATAATTAGGTTTCTCTCCAATAATAGCATTCCATATCTCAGATAATTCTAAGTAAGGAACTCTGTCTCCATGTGGTGGGTCAGTGATTATGTTATCAATTGTGTTATCTTCTATATTGTTAAGCATTTCTCTAAAGTCTTTCAAATGAATTTCGTTATTTGTTTGAGTTGTATTAATAGGATTTTCTTCCATTCTTTTAAGAGCATTGATTAATCTTTTGCTTCTTCCGCTAAAAACTCTCCAAGCATTTGTTTCAATGCTTCTATCAGGTTTCCACAAACCAATTACCCAACTTCCAACCTCATATTTAACTTTGCTTTTAGAGTTTTTATTTCTTCTATTAATTGCAAAAACCATTTTTGACATTTGCCCGACGCTGCTTGTAAGAATAAATTTTGCAATTTCTTGATCTCCTTTGGGCATTTGACTAATGCTCCTTAAAATAAGATCAATTGATTTGATTGCCCTGGTTGAAAACAAGGAATATAGATCTTGATTTTTTCTTACGTTTATTCTCACATTTTCTAAAAGGTTAGTATTTTTAAAATAAATGGTTTTAAAATTATGCTCTTCTTTAAAGTTCCAATCTTCCGCTTTTGCTAAATCAACTCCCCTCCCCTTAGGCACCCACACTTCTTTTATTTCACTTTTTTCATAAAGTATATGTGATGCTTCAACATTCTTACTGTTGGTATAAAAAGACCTTATTTCTTCTTCGCAGTCCTCTTTAATCTTTAAAAAAATTTTTTCGACTTGATGCGATGTTGGAGGATTGGAGATTATTCTAGAAATAAGGATTGCGGAGGGGTTAATGTCACAACCCACAAAAGGAATATCGTTTTGCTTGCATGCTCTTGCAATAACACCTGATCCTAAAAAGGGATCAACGATTAATGAGTTAGAGTCTGCTATTCTGTCTAATATTTTTTGATATAGTTCTACGGGTTTTTTTCCCCAGTATTTATGTGCCGAGTATATGCCAGCATATCCCTTCATTCGACGGTGACGGATTTTGCTAAATTTCTAGGTTGGTCTATATCGGTCCCCTTTAGAACAGCGACATGATAGGAAAGCAACTGCAAAGGTATTGTATAAAGTATTGGTGCTATTAATTCGGGAGCTTCTGGTAACGCTACAAATTTAGTTATCAAAGAATCGTGTAAAGCTTTATCGTGCCCGAATACATATAATTTTCCTCCTCTAGCCCTTACCTCTTCTAAATTAGATTTTAGTTTTTCTAGTAAATCGTCATTAGGAGCCACGGCTATAACGGGCATTTCTGAATCTACCAAGGCTAATGGGCCATGTTTCAACTCTCCGGCGGGATATGCCTCGGCATGAATATAAGAAATTTCTTTCAGCTTTAGTGCTCCTTCCATAGCAATTGGGTAATGAATTCCTCGACCCAAAAATAAAGCATGGTCTTTGTGGGCAAAATCTTCTGCCATATTAATAATTTCTTTTTCTAACTGCATAACCTTTTCCAAAGAATCTGGCAAGGCTTCTAAAGAGGTATTAATACTTTTCTCTGCAACCTCAGATAAACCATGATGTCTACCAAGAACTAAAGTTAACATTAATAATCCCACTAATTGAGTAGTAAAGGCTTTTGTTGAAGCCACCCCTATCTCGGGTCCAGCTTTGGTTAAAAAAACTAAGTCTGATTCTCTGGCTAAGGAGCTCGTAGGAACGTTGCATATTCCTAACTTTGCCAGATAATTAGCCGCGCTGGATGAACGTAAGCATGCCAAAGTATCTGCGGTTTCTCCTGATTGGGATATGGTTATAAACAAAGTATTTGGGGCAACCACTTTATTTCTATATCTAAATTCGCTGGCAACCTCTACGCTACAAGGCAATCCTGAGAGGCCCTCTAACCAGTATTTTGCAACCATGCCGGCATGATAACTGGTTCCACAAGCAACTATCTGAACAGCTTGAACATGTTTAAAGATTTCAGGAGCGCCTGGACCAAATATTTCTTCTTGAACGCCATTATTTGTAAACTGACCTTCTAAAAGCCCTTTAACCTTTTGCGGCTGTTCATATATCTCTTTTAGCATAAAATGACGAAAGTCACCCTTTTCTACAGTCTGACCCAAACTTTTTGCTATCACGATTGGCCTATCAATTATTTCGCTATTTTTATCCCAGATAGTGACCTTTTGAGAAGATATCTCTGCCAGATCTCCTTCCTCTAAAAAAATAAATTCTTCTGCAAAATCAGCGAGAGCCAACTGATCTGAAGCTAGAAAATTTTCACCCTCTGCCTTTCCGAGAACTAACGGACTTCCTTTTCTTGCAGCGGCTATAACATCAGGCTGATTTGAAGACATAACGCCTATAGCATAAGCTCCTTCTAATTCAGCTACTGCTTTGCTTAACGCTTCTGTAATAGTTAAGGCGCCATCGGATAATTTTGCATGGACTAAGTGAGCTATCACTTCAGTATCTGTATCAGAAGTAAATGCATATCCCGACTCCTTAAGCATAGTGCGAAGGGCTGAATGATTTTCTATAATCCCATTATGCACAACAAAAACATTTTCATTTGAAGTGTGAGGATGGGCATTATGCTCGGTAGGAGAGCCGTGAGTTGCCCATCTAGTGTGGGCAATACCAACCTTGCCAGAAATAGGGCTTTCAGCTATAGCTCTTTGCAATTCAGAAACCTTTCCTAGCCTTCTAAGTACGTTAACTTGGTCTTCTTCTTCATTGTAAATAGCTATGCCTGAAGAATCATAGCCTCTATATTCCTGTCTCACCAGACCCGCTAACAACTTGTCAGTAACTGGTCGATTTGATACTACTCCAACTATTCCACACATTACTTTTTCTTTTTGATATTAACTTGTTTTCCTCTTGCTATAGCTAAAGATTCCTCTGGCACATTCTTAGTTATAACAGAACCAGCGCCTGTATAGGCATTTTTTCCTACTTTAACAGGAGCAACCAATGAAGAGTTAGAGCCTATAAATGCTCCTTCTTTTATTTCTGTAATTGATTTTTTCTTTCCGTCGTAATTACAAGTTATAGTTCCAGCGCCTATATTTGCCCCCTTCTCTATCCTGGCATCCCCCAAGTAAGTCAAGTGTTTAGTCTTAACATTGTTATCAATTTTGCTTCTATTTACTTCAACAAAATTTCCTACTTCTACAGATTCATTGAGCGCGCTACCGCCTCTAACTCTGGCAAAAGGACCTAGCTTACAATCCTTGCCTAACTTTGAATCTTCAATAACAGAATTTGCATAAAGCCTACTTCCTTCGCCTATTATGGAATCTTTAATAAAACAATTCGGTCCTATATTTGTATTTTTTTCTAAAATCACCTGCCCCTCAAATACACAATTTACGTCAACGAAACAACCCTTTTCTGCCTCCAGGTGGCCCCTGACATCGAATCTATTAATATCGCCGAAGCGAACACCGCTTTTGATTAGGCTTAATGCCTGTCTTTTTTGATAAACCCTTTCAAGGTTATGCAACTCCTCTGCACTATTAGCGCCTAGGGCTTCTTCCGGAGAGCTCAAGGTGATTGCTTTAATTTTCCTTTGTTCTGATTTAGTTATTTCAACTAAATCAGTTAAATAATACTCTCCAGCTTTATTTTTTTTCTTTATTTTAGGTATCAGATCTAGTAGTAAATTTGACTTCATTGCCATTATGCCCGTATTCACCTCAGCTATTTTCTTTTGCTCCTTTGTAGCATCCTTTTCCTCTACAATAGATTTAATTGTGCCTTTCTTATCTCTGACGATTCTTCCATAACCTTTTGGCTTATCTAGCTCCATTGTCAATAATGCTAAATCATTACTCTGAGCAGATTTAATTAACTTCTTTAGGCTGGCCGGCTCTACCAGGGGAACATCGCCATACAAAACAATCGCAATTGAATTGTTTCTTAATTTTTTAAGGGTTTGCTTTACGGCGTGACCCGTTCCCAACTGATCTCTTTGTTTTACCCAAGTAATGTCTTTGTAAGTTTCGAGCGAAGACATAACCTCTTTCTGTCTGTCGCCTACCACTACAAAGGATTTGGAGTTTAAAAAATTTTTAGCTGTGTCTACAACGTGCTGGACCATGGGCTTACCGCCAAGAATTTTTAATACTTTGGGGACATGGCCCGACATTCTTTTCCCCTTCCCTGCGGCTAATATAATGAAATCTGTCTTCATATTAAGCATTTGTAAGGTAAAAAACGGCTGAGGTAAAGAAAAAAGAAATCTGAAGTTACTTCTTACGTAACTTTTGAATGGACTTTAAACGAGCTGCTGCTTCTGCAAGTTGAGCTGCAGCCAAAGAATAGTCTAAATCTGATTTTTGTCCTTCTAGCTCTTTTTCAGCTAACTCTTTTGCTCTTTCTGCTTCTGCTTCGTCAATATCTCCAGCCCTTTCTGCCACGTCTGTCAGAACTGTTATAGAACCTGGCTGAACTTCTAAAAATCCTCCAGAGGCATAAAATACCTGCTCTTCTCCTCCCTCCATAGTTAATCTCAAGGGTCCTGGTTTTAGGGAAGTAAGCAAGGGTGCGTGCCTTGGAGTGATGGCAACTTCTCCAGCTCCTCCGTCAGCTATAAGCATCTCTACCTCTCCTGAAAAAAGTTCTCCTTCTGGACTTACAATGCTACATGCGATAACTGACATTAATTATGACTCCTTTGATTTCTCTACAACTTCATCTATTCCGCCAGCCATAAAAAATGCCTGCTCAGGGATATCGTCATAATCTCCGTCTACAATTCCTTTAAACCCTCTGATTGTTTCAGCTAAAGATACATATTTTCCTGGGGCATTAGTAAAAATCTCTGCAACAAAAAAAGGTTGAGATAAAAATCTTTCTATTTTTCTAGCCCTGGAAACAACTAATTTATCTTCTTCTGACAACTCGTCCATTCCCAATATAGCAATAATATCTTTGAGTTCTTTATATCTATTCAAAACCATCTTAACGGAATTCGCTACATCATAGTGTTCTTGCCCAACAACATCTGGTTCTAGCTGTCTGCTCGAAGAATCTAAAGGGTCAACCGCGGGATAGATTCCTAGTGCTGCTATTTGTCGAGACAGAACTACCGTTGAATCCAAGTGTGCAAAAGTTGTCGCAGGAGATGGGTCTGTATTATCATCAGCCGGAACATAGATAGCCTGAACAGATGTAATTGAACCTGTTTTAGTAGAGGTAATTCTTTCTTGCAACACGCCCATTTCTTCTGCTAATGTTGGCTGGTATCCTACAGCTGATGGCATTCTCCCTAAAAGTGCTGAACACTCTGTTCCTGCAAGCGTATAACGATAAATATTATCAACAAATAGAAGTACGTCATTTCCTTCGTCTCTAAATTCTTCTGCCATAGTCAAGCCAGATAGAGCTACCCTAAGTCTATTACCAGGAGGTTCGTTCATTTGGCCATAAACAAGTGCCACTTTATCTAGAACTCCTCCCTCTATCATTTCATGATACATATCATTACCTTCTCGAGTTCTTTCGCCCACTCCAGCAAAAACTGAATAGCCATCATGCTCATAAGCTATATTTCTAATCAGTTCTTGTATATTCACAGTTTTGCCAACCCCAGCTCCTCCAAACAATCCTACCTTGCCGCCCTTGGCAAAAGGACACATAAGATCGATAACTTTAATTCCTGTCTCTAGCAACTCTTTAGTTTCTGCCTGATCTTCATAAGAAGGAGGCGCTCTATGAATTGGCATCGTCTTATCTGCTTTTACTTCTCCTTTTTCATCGATAGGCTCTCCTAGTACATTCATAATTCTTCCCAGGGTGCCAGTCCCTACTGGAACTGAAATAGGATTTGCAGTATTTTTTACAGAAACCCCTCTTTGAAGCCCTTCTGATGCACCCATGGCTATAGTCCTCACAATGCCATCTCCTAGTTGCTGTTGCACTTCCAAAACCAAGCCCCCTTCTTCTACCTCAAGGGCGTCATAAATTTTGGGCAGGCTCTCCTTAGGAAATTCAACGTCTATTACCGCGCCTATTATTTGTATTACTGTTCCTTTGCTCATAGTTTTTAAATCCAAGTTTTAATTAAATATTAAAGTGCCGCGGCACCCCCTACAATTTCTGAAAGTTCTTGTGTAATAGCTGCCTGTCTAGCATTGTTATAAACAAGCTGCAATTCATCTATTAAATCTCCTGCATTATCAGTCGCGCTCTTCATTGCTACCATTTTTGCTGCCTGTTCGCAGGCTATGTTCTCTACCAAGCCTTGATAAACTAATGACTCTATATATCTAGACATCAGACTGTCTAATATGGCCCTTGAGTCGTCAGGTTCGTATAAATAGTCCCAGTGCTGAGGTTTTTTTTCAGTCTCTTCTCGAACTAAAGGAACCAACTGATCAACCGTTGGATTTTGAGTCATGGTGTTTACAAACTTATTGCTGGCTAAATAAATCTGGTCTACTTCGCCCTCCACAAAGGAATCCAATAAAACCTTTATAGCTCCTAGCAACTCCTCCAAAGAAGGGTTGTCTCCAAGCTTCTCAGTTGCTGATATTATCTTGCCTCCATATGATTTAAAAAAAGCCCTTCCTTTCGTCCCTATTAAACAGAAGCTTACTTTCTTCCCTTCCTCGGAAAGGTCTTTCGTAAATCTAGTTACCTGCCTAAACAGATTGGCATTCAAGCCTCCACAAAGCCCCTTATCTGAAGTGATGACAATGATCGCTACATTTTTGACCTCTCTTTCATTCATAAAAGTAGGTTTATATTCTGGTTGCCCATTCGCCAAATGAGAAATAACTTCGAGCATTCTTTCTCGATATGGCCTCCCCTTAGCCATCCTAAGCTCAGTCTTCTTCATTTTACTGGCTGCCACCTTCTCCATGGCGCTGGTAATCTTTTGAGTGTTGCCAATGCTGGCAATTTGATTTCTAACTTCTTTACTGTTAGCCATTTCTTAGTATGTTTGAGTACTTACAAAATTATCTAACGCCTCTTTAAATTCTGCCGCTATAGTTTCGCCATAATCTCCAGTCTCATCTACGGTTTTCATTAAATCAGCGTGCTCTGAACGCAAATAAGCCAATAAAGCCTTTTCGAAATCTTTTATTTTTTCTACTTCCACCTCTTTTAGATACCCTTCATTCGCCGCAAAAAGAACTGCGCCCATTTCGGACACGCTCATTGGTGAATTTTGTCCTTGTTTCATAAGCTCCGTAACACGCGTCCCATGCTCTAGTTGCTCTCTAGATGCATCATCAAGATCTGACGCAAATTGAGAAAAAGCTTCTAGCTCTCTATATTGGGCCAAAGCCGTTCTAATTCCGCCACCAAGTTTTTTTATTATAGGAAGTTGCGCCGCCCCTCCAACCCTAGATACAGATATTCCAGGATCCATGGCTGGTTTTAGGCCTGCGCTAAAAAGAGAAGTCTCCAAGAATATTTGGCCATCCGTTATAGAAATAACGTTAGTAGGCACAAAAGCAGATACATCACCTGCCTGCGTCTCGATAATAGGAAGAGCTGTTAAAGAGCCCGTTTTATCTTTTACTTTTCCTTCTGTGAACTTTTCCACGTAATCTGCGCTAACTCTAGCAGCTCTCTCTAATAGTCTTGAGTGAAGATAAAAGACATCGCCCGGATAAGCTTCTCTGCCGGGAGGCCTCTTTAGCAAAAGTGACATTTGCCTATAGGCCCATGCTTGTTTAGTTAAATCATCATAGACTATCAATGCATCCTCACCTCTATCACGAAAATACTCACCCATTGAGCAGCCAGAAAAAGCAGCAATATATTGCATTGGCGCTGGGTCTGCCGCCCCCGCTGCTACAACTATGGTGTTATCCATAGCTCCATATTTTTCTAGGGTTCTTACTACCCCTGCTATCGTTGATTGTTTCTGTCCTATTGCTACATAGACACATCTAACTCCAGTATCTTTTTGATTGATAATTGCATCTATTGCTATTGCCGTCTTGCCTGTCTGCCTGTCGCCTATGATTAATTCACGCTGCCCCCTTCCTACTGGAACCATGCTATCTATTGCCTTCAACCCAATCTGCACTGGCTGATCTACGCCCTGTCTCGAAATGACTCCTGGAGCTATTTTTTCTACTGGCGACCTAAAATCTGTTTCTATAGAACCCTTACCATCTATTGGCTCGCCTAAAGCATTAACAACTCTTCCAAGTAAAGCTTCTCCTACTGGAACTTCTAAAATTGTCCCCGTACATTTGGCAGTTTCGCCCTCTGCCAGGAGCCTATAATCTCCTAGAATGACCGCTCCAACAAAATCTCTCTCCAAATTAAGGGCCATTCCTTGCACGCCGTGCTCAAACTGGATTAGTTCTCCATTCATCACTTCGCCCAGGCCGTGTATTCTTGCAATTCCGTCCGCCAAAAATACAATTGTTCCTTCATTGCTTGGTCTTGGCTCTGAGTCCAAGGCATCAATTTTTTGTTTTATTATTTGGCTTATTTCAGATGGGTTTAATTCTTCCATTTTTAACCTTCTTATATTTATGTTATTTGATTCCTGAGTTTTTCTAGCTTTCCTTTGATAGATGCATCTAAAACGTCATCTCCACTTTTTGCCAAAAAACCTCCTATTAATGATTGGTCTATCTTGGTTTTGATTGTTAAATTTTCACCAAACCTCCCCTTTAGAACCTTCGCCAAGTTTTCGTTTTGATCTGCCGAAAGATCAAATGGAGACGTCAGTTCTACGGTCCTTTTTTTCTCCTTTTTTTCTATCAACTCTTTATATTGTTGGTATATGCTTGGTATCAAAGAAAGCCTTTTTGATTCACCCAGAACCTTTATTAGGCTTATTGATTTTGGGTCAATCTCGCCATCGAACAATGACAAAAATTTAGTTACCTTTTCTTGATAAGAAAGATGTGGTGAGTCAATTAGGCCTGCAACGCTCGGATCTTGAACTACTTTTGCCATTTGCTCTAAATTTTTTGTCCAACCTTCTGAGTGGTCAAATAAAGCGGCGGCATAGGGCCTCGAGAGAGTTTCGTTATTTGCCATAATTAAAGCTCATTTGATATCTCTTCTATTAAGGCCGCATTGCTTTCTTTATCTATCTCGGCCTTTAATAGCTTTTCTGCACCAGCTACAGCCAATACAGCCACCTCAGCCCTTAGCCCTTCCCTGGCCTTATTGGCGCTTTGTATTAAATCTTTCTCAGCCGAAGCCTTTATTCTGTCTGCTTCGTCTTGAGCTTTTGATTTTGCATCTTCTACCATCTGGTTAGCTCTCAAGTTTGCTTGGTTTAAGAGTTCAGCGGCTTCTTTCTTAGCAGCCCCCATGACTTCTTCTTTTTTTAATGCAGCCTCTTCTAGCTCCCTCTTCCCCTTACTCGCTGCATCCAATCCTTCCGATATTTCCTTTTCCCTTTCTTCTAGAATTTGCAACATTGGCGGCCAAACATATTTCATGCAAAACCAAACAAATAGGATAAAGGCCAGTAATTGACCTATTAAAGTGTAATTAAAATTCATTCGATCTTGTTGCTTTTAGGTAAAAAGAAATATTAAACCAAAAGCTAGCGATATAATTGGAAGCGCATCTACCAGCGCCATCATTATAAAAAACTGACCCAATAGATAGCTTTGAAGTTCTGGCTGTCTTGCTATACCCTCTAGATACTTAGACGCGGCAACCCCGACACCGATAGCCCCTCCAACGGCCCCCAAACCAGCCATTATGGCTCCGGCTACTAATCTTAATTCTTCCATTTCTTTCTCCTTAGTTAATTAATGGTGAGTTTCGTGTGCTTGGTTTAAAAACACAACAGTTAAAATCATAAATACATAGGCCTGCAACGCTATTATCAGAATATGGAATATCGCCCATCCCATATGCAAAAGTATTCCAAAGACGCCCCAAATGACTCCGGATATACTTTCAAAGAAGCTTCCAAAAAGAAGCGCTATCAAGATAAAAATCATTTCTCCTGCAAAAAGGTTTCCGTATAGCCTTAATCCTAATGCCGCCTGTTTTGCGTAGAATCCTGGAATTTCTACTATCATGTTAAAAGGAAGGGCCCACTTTCCAAGCGGTTGTAAGGTTAATTCTGCTAAGAAGCCGCCCAAACCTTTGTTCTTTATACTGTAGTAGTGAATAAGAATTGCGACACCCAAAGCCATTCCAGCGGGGGCGTTTATATCGGCTACAGGTAAAATTTTAAAGTAATGAACTGGTCCATATACGACAGAGGACTGAAAACCATTTGCTATCCAAGGAATTAAGTCCACCGGCAAAAGGTCCATTAAATTCATTGCCAGAACCCAAGAAATAGATGTCAGGGCTAGCGGGCCGATAATATTATTGTTTTTAGGAACAAACGTATCATTGACCGCCCCTCTGACAAAATCAAAAACATACTCAAAAGCATTCTGTATTTTGGATGGGTTTTTCACTGACGCCTTTCTTGCGACCAGCCAAAAAAATAAACAGACCATGGAGCCAAGAAAAACAGATACAAGCATAGTATCTACATGGATTGCGTTAAAACCCATTTCTTTAACATCACATGTATAATTTTTTTGCTCTACATGAGCAGAGTGAGATTGGCCAATATTTATATGTCCATCGGCAAATCTCCATTTTCCATCGGAGCACTCTCCAAAAGTTAAATTTTGAAGATGGTGTTGTATAAAATCAGTCGAGTTTAATTCTTTATTAGCCATATCATTTAAGGGCGCCGCAATTATAGATTGCTATGACCTTCAATAAAAGGCTAAAAATAAAAAAACTTTATTTTTTTATTTTTTCTAAAACTCCCTGAAGGTGCTCTAAGTTTTTATATTGAAAGGCTACCCTGCCCTGGCCTGACTTTTTATGTGATATGGTCACCTTAGTTCCCAGGATATCTGATAGTTCTTTTTCAAGTAATGTAATATTCGGGTTGGCTGGTTGCTTATGATTTTCTTTAATTTTACCCGCGTTTGCCTGATAGTTTTTAACCAAAGCCTCTGATTGGCGAACAGACAGCTCTCCAACTACTATAAGCTCAGAAATTTCTTGTTGTGCGGACTCCGTCAAAGGGATTAATGTTCTAGCGTGGCCCATATCTAACTTCCCTTCTTCTAATAAATTTAAAACCTCGGAACAAAGGTTCAATAACCTTAAAAAGTTTGCTACAGCGCTTCTTGATATTCCCAGCGAGGAGGCCACTTCTTCCTGTGATAGGTTGAATTCTAATTTAAGCCTTTTTAGGCCCCTTGCGGTATCTAGGGGCCCTAAATCTTCTCTTTGAAGGTTTTCAATTAGGGCAATTTTTGCAGTTTCATCATTATTTAGCTCTTTAAGGATCGCCGGAACTTTATTTAGACCTGCGATCTTAGCTGCCCGCCACCTCCTTTCGCCAGCTACTATTTCAAACCTGCCAGAAGCTAAACTTTTAACTAAAATAGGCTGAAGTACCCCCTCTTCTTTTATGCTCTCTGCAAGCTCGCTAAGGCCCTCTTTTTTAAAACTTGTTCTAGGCTGAAATTGGCCTGGCACTATATCCGCCAAGTCAATTTCTAATAAACTATTACCTTCATTTTTAATGTTCCTAGACTCGCTCATTTCTCCCAAGAGAGATCCAAGCCCAGTTCCTAAGTTTTTCTTTTCTTCATTCATTGCCTAAAAGTTCTTGGCCTCCTTCCATTCTTCCTAAAACCTCCCCGGCTAAAGCCATATAAGCCAAAGATCCTTTGGCCGAAGGATCATAATTCAAAATTGGCTTTCCAAAACTTGGGGATTCTGCCAGCTTGATATTCCTTGGAATAATCGTGTTGTAAAGTTCCTTCTTAAAATGCGTCGACAGCTCTTCTGAGACCTGTTGACCTAACTTGTTTCTTGAGTCAAACATAGTTCTTATTATGCCAGAGATTTTTAAATTATGACCAGTCGCCTCATTTAGTTCATTAACAGTTTGCAGCAAGCCAGTAAGCCCCTCTAGGGCAAAATACTCGCACTGCATAGGAACCAAAAGTTCACCTGCTGCCCTTAAGCCGTTAATGGTTAGAAGGTTCAAGGAGGGGGGGCAATCTATTATACAATAATCATATCTGTCCTTCCTTGCCGCCAAATTATTCAAAAGCACCTTTTCTCTTTTATCTTTATTCCTCAGGCTAGATTCTACCGCTATCAAAGAGGGGCCCGAAGGCATTATGTCAAAACCAAAAGAGCCGGCTCTTTGCACTTGGTTTTCTCCTTCTTCAAGAAGGGCCGATAAAGTGCCGCCGGTTGTCTGAATTTTATTAATTCCTGAGTTTGTGGTGGCGTTTGCCTGAGGATCTATATCCACCAAAAGAACCCTCCTGTTGGCAGCCGCCAAAGACGCGGCCAAATTAACAGCTGTCGTGGTTTTGCCAACCCCTCCCTTTTGGTTTGCTATTACTATGGTTTTCAATTTCCTTCCTGCTTGTTACATTTCGACCCAACTGTTATCAATATGTTTTGGCTTCTAAGCTCCGAGTATATATTTTCTGTTGAAATTATCTGGTATTTTTTTGAAAGTTTTTTTCCAATTTTTTGTTTTTGGCTATTAGTTTTCATGAGCCTTAAAAGTGCCCCCCTGTCTAAATAATAAGAGCTGGTTGATATGGCCCTGTCTATATCTCCAAAAGCTCTGGCTATTATTTCTACATCGGTTTTCTTTAAAAAAAAATTTTCCATCCTTTCTGAAATCACCTCCACATTTGTTAACCCTAGCTCATGAACCGTCCTGAACAAAAAAGAAGATTTTTTATTATTACTCTCAACAAGATAAAACTTTAACTCTTTCCTCCTAATGGCGACTGGAATCCCTGGAAACCCTGCCCCACTGCCCAGGTCTATAATATTTTTTCCTTGGATTTTTGTTGCAACGGAAAGAGAGTCATCTATGTGGAGGTCTATTTCTTGGAGGGCACTTTTAGACATTAAATTATGGGTTTTCCCCCAAGACAATATAAGTTCTTTGTAGCTATTAAAAAGAAGCTTTTCCTCTTTTTTAATGTGCACGTTAAGCAGCAGCTGAGCCCTGTTTTTTGGTTTTCTTTTTTAAATAAACTAACAGTAAAGAAATTGCAGCGGGCGTGACGCCAGATATTCTAGACGCTTCACCCAAATCTTCCGGTTTATGTTTTTCTAATTTTTCGGCCACTTCTATGGAAAGTCCGCGCACCTCCTTATAATTGAGTTCGCGTGAAAGTTTTGTTTGGGTTTTTTTCTGAGCCCTCTTAACCTCTTTGTGTTGCCTTACAATATAGCCGGCATATTTTATCTCTGCCTCTATTTCATCTATATAGTTTTGGCTTATTTTTGGATTTTCAACAAGGTTTAAATATTTAATGGCGGGCCTTTTTAGAGCATCAAAAAATGATTTTTTTTCCGCTATCCTTTCTCCCGTCTCTTTTTCTAACTTCTTAGATTTAATAGATTCTGGAATTATAAATTTTTCTTTTAACGAAGACAGCTCTTGGCTTGTTGTTCGCTTTTTTTCTTGTGTTCTTTTCCAGGCTGCCTTGTGCAATATCCCCATGTCGTTGGCAATACCTGACAACCTTAGGTCCGCGTTATCTTCTCTCAGCAAGAGTCTGTGTTCTGCTCTGCTTGTAAACATTCTATAAGGCTCCATGGTTCCCTGGATAACAAGATCATCCACCATAACGCCCATATATGCCTGATCTCTCCTCGGCACCCATGAAACCTTTTTTCTTACCTTTAAACTAGCATTTATTCCTGCCAGCAATCCTTGCGCCCCCGCCTCTTCGTACCCCGTGGTTCCGTTTATTTGCCCTGCAAGAAAAAGGTTGTGAATGTGTTTGCTCTCAAGGGTGTGATATAAGCCTCTTGGGTTAAAGTAATCATACTCTATGGCATAGCCGGGTTGAACAATTTTTGACGCTTCTAGGCCCTGTATACTTTGAACCATTTTTATTTGCTCTTCCAAAGGAAGGCTTGTAGATATTCCGTTTGGGTAAACTAAATCCGTATCTAATCCCTCGGGTTCCAAGAATATTTGGTGGGAGTCTTTTCCCGAATATCTTACCACCTTATCTTCGATGGACGGACAATATCTTGGGCCGATGCCCTTTATTACGCCCGTGTATAGGGGCGACTCTGCAAGGGCTCCTTTTATTATTCTGTGAGTATTTTCATTAGTTCTTGTTATATAGCAGTTAACCTGTTTGGGGTGGTCTTCTGTTTTTCCAGCAAAAGACATCACGGGCCTAGGTGTGTCTCCTGACTGGGCCGTTGTTTTGTTCCAATTGATCGAACTTCCGTCAATCCTGGGGGGTGTTCCTGTTTTCATTCTTCCGACTTCGAGTGGTAACGACCTGAGCCTTTTAGCTAAGTTGTTGCTTGCCTCGGCTCCGGCTCTCCCGCCGTCCTCCTGTTTTAATCCCGTGTGCATTACTCCGCCCAAGAAAGTTCCAGCTGTTAAGATCACACATTCGGCTTTTATCTTGTTTTTTTTCTTTGTTAATATCCCGCCCGCTCTGCCTTTGGTTATTAACAGGTCTTCTACTTCATCTTCTAAAACTGATAAATTTTTATAGTTTTTTAAGAAGCCTTGGATGGCTTTTTTGTAAAGGGCTCTGTCCGTTTGAGCCCTGGTGGCTCTGACAGCTTGACCCTTGGAAGAATTCAATACCCTAAAATGAATGCCTGACAGGTCTGTAGCCCTGGCCATTAATCCTCCCATAGCATCAATCTCCCTGGCTAGGTGGCTTTTACCTATTCCCCCAATAGCCGGGTTACATGACATCTGTCCCACGGTTTCAAAAGAGTGTGTAACTAGCAGAACCTCTAAATTAGAACGAGCGCAAGCGGCAGCAGCTTCTACGCCAGCATGACCCCCACCTATTACAATTATTTGATAATTTGTATTGATAATTTAATTTTGTGTATAACTTATAAAATAAATTTATAGTATTAATATTAACTTAATTCACTATTATAGAGCAGAAAAAAAATGTGGAAAACTAAAGTCCTTCTTATTTATCAAGCTCATTAGAGGAATCAAATATATGTATAAATAAAACACAAATTGTATTCTAAGAATTAAAGCTGTTGATACCTTTGAGGTAATAAAAAACTGCAAACAGGTCTAAGTAGAAAATAAACAAGTTATACACTTATTTTCCAATACAAAAACTAGAAAAAATTTCTTCTAGTAAATCTTCGCTTGCAACAGGTCTTGTTATTTGCCCCAAAATATCCTGACCCTCTCTGAGAAATTCCGCACACAGTTCATTTTGCCCCCTTTCTTTTAAAGCAACTCCACAACTGTAGAGTT
Source organism: SAR86 cluster bacterium (assembly GCA_029268615.1). NCBI lineage: Bacteria > Pseudomonadati > Pseudomonadota > Gammaproteobacteria > SAR86 cluster bacterium. The sequence continues at coordinate 18,894 of JAQWNM010000017.1, forward strand.
TTTGCAAGCAACCCTCTATTAATACAATGTGTCTTCTTCTTGCCAAAATAGGAACTTGACTCTTCTCGGAAACCCCCAGCACTTTTAAAATTTCTGCAGTTAATACGTCTAAGCCCCTCTCTTCTTGCGCAGATATATATATAAAATCTTTATACGCACCAAATCTTTTCTCCTCACCCAGGTCAGCTTTAGTGTAAATTTTTATCATAGGCTCTTCGTTGAAATCGGGATGTTTGTGGTTCGTATCAACAGAACACGTATATAAAACTAGGTCAGAATCTACTTTTTCTGAGACCGTTCTTTTTATTCCTTCTTTTTCTATGGGGTCACTAGTTTTCTCCCTAACCCCGGCTGTATCTACAATCTCAATAACGAAGCCGTCTAAGTTTATTTTTTTTCTAATAGGATCTCTGGTCGTTCCTGGAACGCTTGAAACAATGGCTATATTCTCCTGAGCTAATCGGTTTACAAGTGTAGATTTACCTGAGTTGGGAGGGCCGATGATGGATACTTTAAAGCCGTCTCTTAAAAGCGCCCCCCTCTTAGAGCCCTCAAGGATAGAATTCACCTCTTGTATTATTTCTTCTAAAAGACCTTCTAATAGGGCATCCTCCTTTTCGTCTGTTTCATCTTCTGGAAAATCTAAACCTGCTTCAATGTTTACGCGCATTTTTAAAACTTTATCTATAACCAGGTTTATTTTATTGGAAAAATCACCCTTAAGAGAGGACTCGGCAACCTTTATAGCCTCTAGTGATTCTGCAGATATAAGATCTGCAACAGATTCTGCCTGAGCCAAGTCAATTTTCTCATTTAAAAAAGCCCTCTCAGTAAACTCTCCCGGTAAGGCCATGCGAGCACCTTCTTTTATAGCTGCCCGAGTTATTAGATCTAACAAAAGGGGGTTGCCATGGCAGTGAATTTCAACAACGTCTTCTCCCGTATAGGAGTTCGGGGCCTTAAAGTAAACAACCAGTCCAGAATCTATCATTTCCTTATCAGAGTCACTGACAGTACATTTTTTTACCTTCCAGGGCTCGGAAAGATCTCCGCAGAGAGCAGAACCTATGAGTCGCGACTTTTCACCGGAAAGCCTCACTATGCCCACTCCCCCCTTTCCAACTGAAGTGGCGGGGGCAACTATCGTTTCCAGCATCTATCTATAAGGCCTAAGATAATAAAGTTGTTGTATTAAGGTAACCAACATATTTATAAGCCAATAGAGAACTAGGCCCGCCGGAAAGAAGCAGAACAGAGCAGAAAATGCCAACGGCATATATTTCATCATTTGGGCCTGCATGGGGTCAGCATTAGGGGGCGTGGGCGTTAGGGTTTGCGAGTAATACATACCGGCAGCATTTAACAAGGGAAGGACAAAAAAAGGATCTTTTTGAGACAAGTCAACTATCCAGAAGAAAAAGGGCGCATGTCTAAGCTCTACCGTTTCTATTAAAACCCAATAAAAAGCAACAAAGAAGGGCATTTGTGCAACCATAGGTAAGCAGCCCCCAAGCGGATTTACACCCTCTTTTTGGTAAAGCGCCATCATCTCTTGACTAAATTTTTGCTTATCAGAACCATAAGTTGCTTGTAATTCTTGTAGCTTAGGAGAAAGGGCTCTCATTTTTCCCATAGACCTGTAGGCAGCGGCAGATAATGGCCACAAAAGAAGTTTCAAGGACACGGTTAAAAATATAATAGCCAGACCCCAGTTCCCTAAAAAAGAAAAGCCAAAGTTTAAAACCCAATAAAGAGGCTCTCCCAACCAAAAAAGCCAACCATAATCCACGGTTAATGCTAAGTTTTCTTGAACTTCGTTTAGGTTTTTAGGTATTTTAGGACCAACAAAAAGAGTTTGAACTGATGTTTTTGTGATGCCAGGCTCAAGAAAAAAACTTTCCCCCGCCATTCCGACTGAATATACACCATTATCTTTCCGCCTTGCTTGAAATAAGTATCTTTGATCTTGGTTGGGCACCCAGGCAGAAATAAAGTAATGTTGTATAATTGAAGCCCAGCCGCCCTGAGACTCTTTAGAAAAACCTTCTTCATCAACATCGTCAAAACTAACTTTTTCATACTTGTCGGTGTCTAGAGAAAAAACAGGCCCTAGATATGCGTATGTCATAAAACCAGATTCCACTTCGCTGCGACTTCTTTCTATTACAGAAAAACTCGCAAGGCTTTCCGCCAGGTACCCCTCTTTTAAAGTTATCTGGTCTCTTACTTCAACATCATATTTATTCTTTTTTAAAGAAAGGGTTTTTTTGATGATGTATTTTTCGTTTTCCCCAGAAAGAACATAGACAGGATTTTCTCCACCTTCAGACAAAATAAAAGAGGAAAATATAGGATCTAAGGCGCCCTCTTCTTGAGATAAAAAACCACTCTTAGCAAGATACTTACTTTCTCCCGAGGCATCGAAAAGTATTATGTTACTTTCCGACTTCAGCTCGTTTTTCATTAACAGAAGCTCAGCCTTCACAAGCGCCCCGTTTTTAGGATCTACCTCTAAAGACAAAACGTTATTTTGAAGTTTATAATTTTCTAAGCCAGGCTCTACATCATCAAAAGAAGCCAAAGGCTGTGCGTTGTTAAGAGGCGTTAAACCTTTAGTAAGTGAGTCATTACTATCAATTAAAACACTATCAATATCTTTTACTACTTCATGCCCCTCCTCAAGGACTAAACTTTTAACAGGCTCAAAAGAAGACCATTGAATTAAGAGATAATAAGAAACTGTGGCAATTGACAGAATAATAAATCCTTTAATTTTATCCATTTTTTTTATCTGTTTTATTTGTGTTTTGAACAGGGTCGTAGCCACTTCCTCCCAGAGGATGGCAACTTAAAATTCTTTTTAACGAGGCTATAATTCCCTTAAAGGGGCCGTGGATCTGGATGGCTTCCAAGGCATACTCTGAACATGTAGGTTGGTACCGGCAAGAACTTTGCGTAAGAGGACTGATAAATCTTCTATAAAAATTTATTACTAGAATTAAGAATTCTTTAGTTAACTTGTTTACTAGAGGCATTTTCCCACAACAAATAAATTTCATGTTTAAGAGCGGGGTTTTTTATATCCAGCCCTCTTGAAGATATTATTATATAGTCTAAATTAGGCAGCTTATCTTTTTGACACACAAACGTTTCTTTAATGAGTCTCTTCACTAAATTTCTGTGCACAGATAGCTTAATATTTTTTTTCTTTAAAGATATCCCGAGCCTAGGATTATCCTTTGAGTTTTTCTTTGCTAGCAGAGAAAACCCTTTAGATTTTAATTTAAAATCAGGACACTTAAAGACGTGTGCAAAAGTTTCTTGAGAAGATATTTTGTTTATCTTTTTAAGGGACATTTTAATTAAAAGGAGGATTAAGCTGATAGTTTTTTTCTACCCCTTTTTATCCTAGAGTTCAATATGGCCCTCCCACTCTTAGAAGAATTTCTTAATCTAAAACCGTGGGTTCTCGCCCTTTTTATTTTACTTGGTTGATATGTTCTTTTCATAATTGTTTGGTATTTAGCTTAAAGGGGGTGTGAATAATAGGTTTTTTCACCAATTTTAACAAGAAAAATTAAATAATCATTTAATTAACAGTTTATTAACAGTTTATAATCTTATTTATGCTGTGGATAAGTTAAAAAAAAAATGTATAATTTCGTTATGCCCAATTTATATTTCTGGAACGAGTGCAAAAAAACAATTCAAAGAGATATATCTATGGAGGAGTATTCTACATGGATTTCTCCTTTATCGCTAAAGGAAAATGAGGGATCAAAGCCTTTGTCCTATAGCGTTATAGCTCCTAATAAGTTCATTTTAGACTGGGTGGAAGAGAAATATTCTTCCTTGATACAGGAAAGGCTTGTAGCCATAACAACAAACCAGGAGTTAAATCTAACATATGAAGTCCAGGAGCATCCTGTGAATAACTCTATACAAGAGGAAATAACTGGAAGGTATGAAAAGAAGAGTCGGCCAGCTAAAACCAAAAAAGAACCCAAGATAGAAGAGAATTTAATCTCCTCTTTTGTTTTTGACAACTTTGTAGAAGGAAAATCTAATAGAATTGCCTTCGCCGCTTCAAAGCAAGTTTCAGAGGGAGAAAAAAATTCCTATAATCCTTTATTCATTTATGGCGGGGTGGGCCTAGGTAAAACCCATTTAATGCATGCAGTTGGAAATCATATAAAGAAATCAGATTCTAATAAAAAGGTAGTATACGTTCATTCGGAGAAGTTCGTGAATGATATGGTAAAATCGCTGCAATTAGGAGCAATATCAGAATTTAAAAGTTTTTATAGAGGCTTAGATGCTCTGCTTGTAGACGACATACAGTTTTTTGCAAATAAGGAGCAATCCCAAGAGGAGCTTTTTCATACATTTAATTCGCTTTTAGAGAAAGGAAGCCAGATGGTTCTTACTTGCGATAGATACCCTAAAGAAATAGATGGACTAGAAGATAGGCTAAAATCAAGATTAGGTTGGGGCCTGCCCGTTGTAATAGAGCCCCCAGAACTTGAAACAAGGGTGGCTATATTGTTATCAAAAGCAAAAAGCATGGAAGTTGATTTAGACAACGAAAGCGCTTTCTTTATAGCCCAGAAGGTAAGATCTAATGTTAGAGAGCTAGAGGGCGCCCTAAAGAGGGTGGTGGCTAATTCAAACTTTACAAATAAACCCATCACCGTTCTTTCAATAAAAGAATCCCTTAAAGACCTTTTAGCGATCCAGGCAAAACAAGTAAGCGTAGAAAATATTCAAAGAATTTCTTCTGAGTATTATAATATTAGGCTAGGAGATATGCTTTCTAAAAAAAGAAGTAGGTCTATAGCAAGACCAAGACAAATGGCAATGTCTCTAGCAAAAGAGCTTACAAATCATAGCCTTCCTGAAATAGGAGATTCTTTTGGTGGCAGAGACCACACTACAGTTTTGCATGCTTGTAGAAAAATAAATGAATTAAGAAGCTCTAGTAACGAGATAGAGCAAGATTATAGAAACCTGATAAGAGTATTAACGGCATGAATTTTATAGCAAAGAAAGATCAAATTGTAGAAGCGATACAGAATGCGGCAGCAGTAGCAGAAAGAAAAAATACCATACCTATTTTAGCAAATATGCTTATAACCATCGTAGGGAAAAAAGCAGCTTTTTCTGCGACAGATCTAGAGATACAAATTAAAACAATAGCAGAAGTAAAGGAAGTGAAAGAAGAGGGAGAAATTACAGTATCAGCAAAAAAAATGTCGGAATTATGTAGGTCTTTGCCCGATAATGAAGAAATAAATTTTTTTCTTAACTTGGGCAAGCTGTCCATAAGGGCAAAGTCTTTTAAAGCAGATCTGTCTACTATTTCAGCGTCAGACTTTCCTGAAATAGATTGTAAGGAAGTTCTGTCCGCAACAAAAGTAGCCCCAGATTTAATTAGAAATATACTTCAAAAAACTCATTTTTCCATGGCATCACAGGATGTAAGGTACTACTTAAATGGTTTGTTAATAGAGGTTAAGGAAGGCGTTATCTCCGCCGTAGCAACAGATGGTCATAGATTGGCTATATCTAGAAAGAATTTAAAAGATGTAAATGATTTTAGCTCCATAGTCCCAAGAAAGGCAGTTTTAGAGCTTCTTAAAATTCTTCAATCTGCAAATGATGAAGTAGAGTTAGTTTTAGGGTCTAATTTTTTAAGCCTTAATTCAGATATTTTTAAGTTTTCTTCAAAATTAATAGACGGAAAGTTTCCGGATTATAAAAAAGTTTTTCCAGAAGGGACCCCTGAATCACTAAGAATTTTGCGTGAAAACCTTTTGTCTGCCCTTAGCAGGGCCTCAGTATTATCTAATGAAAAGTATAGGGGGGTTCGTCTTTCTTTATCAGAAAATGCTTTAAAGCTTTCAGCGAATAATCCAGAACAAGAGTCGGCAGAGGAAGACTTAGAAGCTACTTATTCTGGGGAATCTTTTGAAATAGGATTTAATATAGGTTATTTAGTAGAGGCACTTAACTCAATAGATACAAAAGAGGCTGAGATTTCTTTCTATGGGGAGGATTCAAGCTGCACAATAAATTCTACCAATGAAGATGATTCTTTATATGTGATTATGCCCATGAGGTTGTAATCATACATGGCTTTAATAAGAGCAGACATTTCAAACTTAAGACTATTTAATAAGAATTCTTTTACTTTCGAGCCAGGTATAAATCTAATCATTGGAAAAAACGGTTCTGGTAAATCTAGTATCCTAGAAGCCTTAAATATAGCCTATTCAGGCAGGTCTCATAGATCTTCAAGATTAATAAATTGTATAAAAGAAGAAACCTCTGGATTCGTTGTGTCTTTATTGGAGAATAGAGAAGGAAAAAATATAAGAATAGATGTAGAAAAGCCCCTTGCAGGAAGGGTCAGGGTTAAAATAAAAGAGGGAGAAAACAAATTAAATAAATCTTCAATAAGCGTAATACCTTCCATAATAAATGATACTTCGTTTAAATTAGTTGAAGGAGTTCCAGAGCAAAGGAGGGATTTTCTTAATAAAATTATGTTTCACGTGAAACCTGAAACTAAAAAAATATATAATTTCTATATAAAGTCTCTAAAACAAAGAAATAATCTTTTGGCATCAGGACAAAAAAATAAGGAATTAGAATTTTGGACGGAGAAGATTGTGGAATATGGGGTTTTATTAGGAAAGTCCCAGAACGAAGTATTCAATATATTCAGAATTTCAACAGAAGAAAGTCTTCTGAAAATTTCTAAAGATTATAATTTAGATTTTTTAAAAGGTATTACTTTTAATTATTCATGGGGTTGGAAAAAAGGTAGAAGTTTAAAGGGCGAGTTAAGAAATTCATTATTTAAAGATATAGCTATAGGTAGGACAAGCGTAGGTCCTCACAGGGCGGACTTAATATTTACAAAAAACAATAAGCTTATAAACGACTTTTTATCAAGAGGACAAGTTAAGTTATTGATAATACTAGTTTTTTTATCTGTTCAAAAGATCGTAGAAGAAATTCAAGGGCATAGAAATTTCCTTATGATAGACGATTTAGGTTCTGAATTAGACGAACAAAATTTGGATGTAGCAATTGATCTAATGTCTAAAAATAAAAGACAAGCTATATTAACTTCAACCGGCAAAGATTGGGTCAACAGCTTAAATAAAAAAAGCAAAAACATTAATAAGATTTTCATATAAAAATGTTGTAAAATAACCTCATGGCGAAACAGAAAAAAAGCACTTCAAAACCCGTCAAAAACCAAACAAAAACAGTAAAAAAAAATGAAGTAAAGTCTGCTGACTATGACTCTACTAGCATTCAGGTCTTAAAAGGACTGGAAGCGGTAAAAAAGAGGCCTGGAATGTACATAGGGGATACAGATGACGGCACAGGTCTGCACCATATGGTTTTTGAGGTAGTTGATAATTCAATCGATGAGTCTTTAGCTGGCCACTGCTCTCAAATAAAAGTAACCATACTCGCGGATAATAGCGTGGTTGTAGAGGATGATGGAAGAGGTATTCCTACAGATATTCATAAAGATGAAGGTGTTTCAGCGGCAGAAGTAATAATGACAAAACTTCATGCGGGAGGTAAATTTGATGATAATTCATATAAGGTTTCCGGCGGACTCCACGGAGTAGGAGTTTCTGTTGTGAACGCACTTTCTGATGAGTTGGAGCTCACTATTAGGAGAGAAGGTAGCGTATATCAACAAATGTACTCTAACGGAGATCCTAAATCAAAATTGAAGAAAGCTGGTAAAACTGAAAAAACTGGAACAGAAATTAGGTTTATTCCATCAAAGGATACTTTTACTAACATAGAATTTCACTATGATATCTTAGCTGGAAGATTAAGGGAGTTGTCTTTCTTAAATTCGGGTTTAGAAATTATTTTAGAAGATCAAAGAACAGGAAAAAAAGAAACCTTTAAACATAAAGGAGGTCTTGCAGCATTTGTTGGTTTTCTTAACAAGAAAAGGAATACAGTAAATTCTATTTTTCATTTTATACAAGATGCTAAAGATGGAATGTCAGTAGAAGTTGCGCTTCAGTGGAATGATGGATATCAAGAAAATATTCAATGCTTTACAAATAATATTCCACAAAGGGATGGGGGAACTCATTTGGTGGGATTTAGGACAGCTCTCACGAGAGGACTTAACAATTATATGGAGAAGGAAGGCTTTTTTACAAAAAATAAAATAACCGCAGGAGGTGATGATGCTAGGGAAGGGCTTACAGCAATTATTTCTGTAAAAGTACCAGACCCTAAATTTTCTTCACAAACGAAAGATAGATTAGTTTCTTCGGAGGTAAGGCCCGTTGTAGAACAAGAAGTCTATAAAAGCTTAAGGGAGTATTTACTAGAAAATCCAAACGAAGCTAAATTAGTTGCAACGAAAATAATAGAAGCTGCTAGAGCCAGAGAGGCAGCAAGAAAAGCAAGAGATTTAACTAGGAGAAAGGGAGTTTTCGATGGTGGCGGATTGCCCGGTAAGCTATCTGATTGTCAAGAAAAGGATCCGGCTCTCAGTGAAATATATCTTGTAGAGGGAGAGTCGGCAGGCGGTTCGGCCAAGCAAGGGAGGGATAGAAAATTTCAAGCCATATTGCCACTTAAAGGAAAAATTTTAAATGTAGAAAAAGCCAGAATAGATAAAGTTTTATCTTCAGATGAAATAATTACACTTATAACGGCTTTAGGCTGTGGCATAAAGGGTGAGGAGTGGCAAATTGAAAAACTTCGCTATCAAAGAATTATAATAATGACAGATGCCGATGTGGATGGCTCGCATATTAGAACTCTTCTGCTAACATTTTTTTATAGACAAATGCCAGAGCTTATTGAGAAAGGCTTTATTTATATTGCACAACCACCTCTGCTTAAGTTAAAAAAAGGCAAGCAAGAAATTTATTTAAAGGACGATGTGGCCTTCAGAGATCATTTAATAACTGAAATTCTTGAAGAGGGCGAATTAGTATTAAATAAAAAAGGAGAGTCTATAACGGGATTGGCTTTAGGAAAGCTAATAAAAGAAAACGATGAATTTAAATTAGCAATAGATGGCCTTTCTAATAGATACCCAAAAGTGCTTTTAGAAAGAATGGCCTACATTAAAAAATTACCTGACTTAAAAAGCGAAAAAGAAGTCAATAAATGGAGTAAAAGTCTAGAAAAAAGTTTAAATAATTCAGCTCAAAGTGGGGCTATATGGAACACTAAAGTATATAAAAATACTGAGCTAAATATTTATGAGCCAACCTTTTTATTACTTAGTCACGGAACAGAGGACTCCTGGGCATTAAATAATAATTTCTTTAAATCTAAATTTTATAAAGATATCTGTACATTTGGAGAGGACTTACTGTCCTTAATAAACGAAAACAGTTATTTTGTTTATAATAAAAATAAATATTTAGCATCAGATTTTTCTGAAGCTCTTGAGAATCTATTAGAGGCGGCAAGAAAATCATTCTCTATTCAGAGATATAAAGGACTGGGAGAGATGAATGCTAATCAACTTTGGGAAACCACTATGGATCCAGAGGCAAGAAGATTGGGGCAAGTAGGTGTAGAAGATCTTCAAAATGCTGATAACTTGTTCCATGCTCTTATGGGGGACGAAGTCGAACCTAGAAAGCAATTTATAGATGAAAATGCTAAATTAGTCGTGAATCTAGATATTTAGCTCTCAAGACCTCTTATTTCTTTTAAGTTAATTCTTGTCCAATTTTCAATTTCTATAGCAGCCTTTTTTGTATTTGAAACTAACAAAGATTTACCTATTCTAATTTTTATCGTACCTGGTCTTTTTAAGAATCTATGAGCTGGCCAACAATCCCCAGAATTATGAACAACGGGAAGAATAGGGATATTAGTTTTAAGAGCTAATTCAAACCCGCTTCTTGAGTATTTTTTTACCTCACCTGCGGGCATCCTTGTGCCTTCAGGAAAAAAAAGAATAAACATATTATTATTAAGCCTTTTCTCCCCTTCTTTTAATATGGTTTTTAAGGCAGAATTTGGTTTTTTTCTGTCTATAGCTATGGGCTCTAATTGTTTCATGGCCCATCCCCAAAAGGGAATGAACAATAATTCTTTTTTTAATAGTGTGCATAATGGAAAGAAAAGATATTGAAAAAAGAACGTCTCCCATTGGCCCTGATGGTTGGAAACAATAATACAAGGCTTGTTAGTTATATTTTCTTTTCCCTCTATTATTACTTTTATATTGCAAGTCTTCCCTAAATACCAGTTAGCAAATAAAGGCCACATTGAAAAAATTTTAAGCCTTCTTTCTAAACTTATAAATGGACCTATAAATGTAGCAAAAAACCCAGCAATAAATCCTGAAACAAGATACCCAATATAAAAAATGAATGATCTAAGAAAAATCATTATTTACAGAGGATTTTTCAAAATATATGCAGCGGCATGTTTTAGGTCTTCAAAGCAATGTTCTTCTTTTGGGCAAAAGGGGCTTTCTAGCGTTTTTTTTCCATAACCAGTTTTCACTAATAAGGGGATGCAGCCAAAATTTCTTGCTGCCAATACATCTGACTCTTTATCACCGATAAAGTATGAACCTTCTAGATTAATTTTAAGTTCATTTTCTATTTTTGTTAGAAGTCCTATTTCAGGTTTTCTACAGTTACATTTTTCTTCAGGGGAGTGCGGGCAATAAGCTATGCAATCTACCTTCCCCCCTTTCTCTTCTATTATTTCTAACATAAAGTTATGAACTCTTTTCAACTCTTCATCAGAAATAATTCCTTTACCAATGCAGGCTTGGTTTGTGGCAACAGTAATTTTATATCCAGATTGATAAAGTGTGGCTATAGATTCTATACTCCCATGAATGGGTTTGAAATCTTCTGGCACTTTAACATAGTCCCATAAGTCTTCATTTATAACACCATCCCTGTCCAGTATAAGCACTTTATTAGGGTTCTTCATTTATGAGTTTCTTTGTATATTTATAAGAATTTTTTTTTGAAGAATTCACCTACTTCATCTATCTTTATCCTTTCTTGCTCCATTGTATCTCTATCTCTCAAAGTTACAGTTTTATGATCTAATGATTCAAAGTCTACAGTTATACAGAGGGGCGTCCCTATTTCATCATGACGCCTATAACTTTTGCCTATATTTCCAGAGTTTTCAAAAACAACTCTACCTAGTTGCAACTGTTGTAGTTCTTTTTTTATCTTTAAAGCTTCATTAACAAAATCTTCATTATTTCTTTTTAAAGGAATGATGGCAGCTTTAATTGGAGCTAGATGAGGAAGCAAAGAGAGCACAACCCTTTCTTTGTTATTATCTAGCTTTTCTACTTTAAATGCTTCACAAAGTATAGCCAGTATTCCCCTTTCAATGCCGGCCGAAGGTTCAATCACAAATGGAACATTCCATTTTTTTGTTTCCATATCTTGAATCGCTAATTTAGAGTTTGAGTGCTTATTCACGATGGTATTTGAAGTTAAAGATAGTTCTTCCTGGTTTTTAGAATGTGAACCTAAATCAAAATCCGCTCTATTAGCAATTCCTTCAAGCTCTTCAACGCCATGAGGAAATTTATACATGATATCAACAGTTCTTTTAGAATAATGAGATAAATCCTCTTTAGGAACTTCATAAAGTTCTAAGTTTTCTTTATTAAGACCTTGATCTACCCACCAATCTAATCTATTTTCTATCCATGATTCATGCCACTTGTCATCTGTACCTGGTTTCACAAAAAACTCTAATTCCATTTGCTCAAATTCACGAACCCTGAAAATAAAATTCCTAGGCGTTATTTCATTTCTAAAAGCTTTACCAATTTGAGCTATTCCAAAAGGGAGTTTGTGAGATGTTGCATCCATTACATTTTTAAAATTTGTAAAAATATTTTGAGCAGTTTCTGGCCTTAAATAAGCAAAAGATTTTTCATCTTCTAGAGGACCAACATTAGTTTTAAACATTAAGTTAAAAGGTCTTGCTACGGTCAGATCAGAAGATCCACAGTTAGGACATTTCTTTTTTTTAAGATGATCTTCTCTCCATCTACTTTTACAATTTTTACAATCTACTAAAGGGTCAGAAAAAGTATCTTCATGTCCTGAGTACTTTAGAACTTTTGGATTCGTTAAAATGGAAGTGTCCAGACCTTCTACGTCATCTCTATCGTAGACCATAGATCTCCACCAAGTTTGTTTTAGGTTATTCTTAAGCTCTACTCCCAACGGACCAAAATCATATGTTCCTTGAAGTCCTCCATAAATTTCATTAGATTGAAAAATAAATCCTCTTCTTTTACAAAGAGAAACCAGCTCATCCATTGTTTTCGCAGCCATAGGCGTTTAATTAAATTTCTTAAAGTAAATACTTACTATCGTTAACACTCTTTAATTGTATGGATCTATATTTGAAGAATGTTTATATTTTTTATATTCCCAAGCGTATTGTTCAGGATAATTCATTATACATTTTTCTAGTTCTTGGTTCATGCAGTTGACGCCCTCTTCTAAGTTATTTCCAATATGTTCTAGCTTTGAACTAAAGATAATTTTAAAATGGCCTTGATTCCCCTCTCTCAAGCAAACCATAGAATGACATGGACTATTAGTTTTCATTGCAAGGGTTGAGACTAAAGTCATGCTTAAAGCTTTTCTTCCAAAGAAGTTAGATAAAATTCCGCCACCAATATTTGGCACTTGATCAGATGCTATAGCAACTACTTCATTTTTTTTAATTGCCTTCATAAGAGTTCTTATACCTTTAAAATTAGTTTCAACCATATTAACCCCCATTTCTTCTCTAGCTTCTAAAATCATTTCATTAAAATTAGAATTTTTAATCTTCGTAAAAGGAATCGAACATACAAAGTTATGCGATAAGAAATTAATGAGAACTTCTATGTTGCCTTGATGGGGTGTAAAAAGTATTACGCCTTTATTAAGTTTTAGACTTTCATTAATATTATCTAAGCCTTCTACTGTAATTTTAAAATAGGTATTTGCCTTGTTAGTAGAGAACCAAACTAGAATATTTTCTAAAAAGCCCTTAGAACTTTCAATAAGACTTTTTTTTAATAAGTTATGGGAGTCTTTTTTGCTTAAATCAGGGAAAGATAAAGAGATATTCAATGCAGAGATCCTTCTTGAAGAACTCTGAAGATAAAACAATAAAGAGCCTATTATCTTTGCCATAAAGTAAATAACGCTTAAAGGAGTTACTCCTATGATATTAAAAGCAATCCTATAAAAAAATTTCATATTTAAATTAAATAAGATCTATTAGTAATCCAATTTTCATTTTCTCCAGAAAGAAGGAGACAATATAACTAAAAGGGTAAATATTTCTAATCTTCCAAGAAGCATTGCTAAACAAAGCCATAATTTAGAAATTAAGGTAATATCAGCATAATTCTCAGAAACATTACCTAAACCAGGGCCTAAATTATTAAGTGTAGCTCCTACGGCAGAAAAAGAAGTTATAAAGTCGTTACCTTGATTTAATAATGCCATAAAAATAACAATAAAAACAACTACATATAGAGAAAAAAACCCCCAAACTGAAGCAGCTATCTTAGTTGATAATGGCTTATTACCAAGTTTAATAGATAAAATTGCATTTGGATGAATAAGCTTAATAATTTCTCCGGTACCTTGTTTAAAGAGTATCAAAGCTCTAATTACTTTAATGCCTCCACCTGTAGACCCTGCACATGCACCCACAAAAGCAGCAGTTAGCAGCATAATAGGAACAAATGTCGGCCATTTAGAGTATTCAGTTGTAAGAAAACCTGTAGTAGTTGCTATGGATATAGATTGAAAAGCCGCTTCTTGGAATGTTTTCGACACATTCTGATCAAAATTTAAGTGCAATACTAAAGCAGAGGCTATGAATATTGAAAGAATTATCAGAAAATATAGTTTAACTTCTGAGTCTGCTAGATAATGACCTAGATAAATCCTATTCAATTTAGTTTTTGACCAAGCTGTAAAGTGAAGGGCAAAATTCATACCAGCAATGAGCATAAAGAGCATCGCTACCCATTGCGTAGAATAATGACTAAAGAAAGCAAAACTTTCATCATGAGTAGAAAAGCCTCCAATAGAGAGGGTAGAAAAAGAATGACAGATAGAATCAAAAGCACTCATACCTGTATAATAATAAAGAACTCCGCAGGCAATTGTCATTGATAGATAAACATACCATAAGGCTTTAGCTGTCTCTGTAATCCTAGGAGTCAGTTTTGAGTCTTTCAAAGGACCAGGCGTTTCAGCTTTATATAATTGCATACCACCTATCCCTAATAATGGTAAAACAGCGACGGCAAGAACTATAATTCCCATGCCACCTAACCATTGTAAGAATTGTCTGTAAAATAAAATAGATTTAGGCATTTCATCTAGGCCTATAAAAACAGTTGCACCAGTAGTAGTTAATCCAGAGATAGATTCAAATAGAGAATCTACAAAAGAAAAGTCGTTAAAATGCGCGAAATAGAAAGGAAAAGATCCGAAAAGTGCTAAAACTGTCCAGAAAAAGGCAGTTATAATAAAACCATCTCTAGTTTTTAAATTTTCTTTCTTATTGTTAGATAAGAAAAACAATAATATCCCAGACAGAATAGATATACAAAAAGCATAGGCAAATCCTCTTATTTCAAGAATTTCATTATATAAAAAGGCTACACCTATAGGGATTAACTGCGTAAAGCTAAATAAAATGAGAAGAAAGCCTAAAATTCTAGAAGTATATGTTAATCGCATGCCTTTAACTATTAAGGAGAAAAAATGCTCTTAATTTCGGGTAGAATACTTTTATCTGTTAAAAATAGAATTAAATGATCATTTTCACAGATGATAGTGTCATGATGGGCTATATTAGCATAATTATCATGCATAATAGCTCCAATTGTAACTCCATCAGGCACCAATACTTCTCCTAGTCTTTTGCCTATCACGCATTTTTCTTTGTCTTTATTCTTTTTAACTATTGTCTCGATGGCTTCGGCTGCTCCTCTTCTAAGAGAATAAATAGTTTCAACTCCTTCCCCAGCAACTTCTGCTAGCAAGGTTCCAATAGTTATTTGTGATGGAGCTATAGCTATATCTATACCTTTTCCTTGAACTAAATCAACATACGCAGGGTTATTAATTAGTGCTATAAGTTTATGAGCACCCATTTCCTTTGCTAATAAGCAAGACATAATATTAGCTTCATCGTCATTAGTTAGCGAAGCAAATACATCCATACTTTCTATATTTTCTTCATGTAAAAGTAATTTATCAGAAGAGTCTCCATGTAAAACAATAGTCGATTCAAGTTTTCCAGCTATATATTTTGCTCTTTCTTTGTTAGTTTCTATAACTTTGACTTGGTGATTATGCTCTATTGCTTTTGCTAGCCTACTGCCGACTTTTCCTCCTCCTGCTATCATAATTCTTTTATAGGCATCTTCTTTCTTTCGCATTTCATTTATAACACTCGAGATGTCATTTTTTTTTGCAATAAAAAATACTTCGTCTCCTGCTTCTATAATAGTATCGCCAGATGGAATAACAGCTTGGTCTTGTCTAAAGATGGCTGCTATCCTGGTATCTACTTTTGGCATGTGTTTCTTTAAATCAGAAATATGGTGGCCTATAAGCGGACCTCCTCTCACGGCTTTAACTCCAACTAAATTAAGCTTTCCATTGGCAAAGTCTAAAACTTGAAGAGATCCAGGTGTATCAATTAACCTTTGTATATAGTCTGTTAAAAGTTGTTCTGGACTTATTATTTTATCTACTATTTGTAGTATTGCGCCTTTAGTATCCTTTTTGGCATAAGAAGCATCTCTTATCCTAGCTATGGTTCTAATGTTAGCGGAAAGAGTTTTTGCAATCAAACAAGCTACAAGGTTTATTTCATCGCTACCTGAAACAGCCACCACAATGTCTGCTTTTTGAATGCCGGCCTTTACTAATACGTCAGGGTGAGAACAGTGACCTTGTATGGTTTTTATATCCGCATGTTCTTCTATGGAAGAAAGGTAAGAAGGGTTAGCATCTATAATCGTAATATCATTTTCTTCACTTTCTTTAGCAAGCAGATCTGCTAAGGTGCTGCCAACGGCACCTGCTCCTAGAATAACTATTTCCAACTGTATTTATAATAGATAAGTTTTAATGATTTATTATAGCCCTTTTATATAAATTGTTGCCTATTTATTAATAGAAATTAGATTTATCAAACACCTTATGGGCCGTATTTAATAGATCAGTTTTGGTCCACTTTCTCTTACCAGGGATTTGAATTTCTTCTATTTCTATGTATTCATTACTTCGGCAACCTATAAAAAAACCTTGCTTATTTTTAATATATTCTCCAGGTTGAAGTTTAAATTGGTAGCTTTGAATAGTTCTAGCTTGGAAAAACTTAATTCTTTCTTTGTTTAGAAAACTATAAGCCCCAGGTTTGGGATTAAAAGCTCTTATTGATCTTATAATTTCCTCAGGTCTCAAGTTCCAGTTAATTCTTGCTTCCTCAGAATTTATTTTGTTTGCATAACTTGCCATCTTATTATTTTGCTTTTTAGCTTTTATTTTTTTCAAAAAAAAGTCTTCTAAAAATTCTTTTAAGTTTTCACAACTAATCATCATAAGCTTATGTTTTAAACTTTTAGCTGTTTCATTGGCTTCTATATTACATTTTATTTTTCTTAGCATTGGACCAGTATCCAAGCCTTCATTCATGTACATGAAGGTTATACCTGTTTCTTTATCACCATTTAGAAGACATCTTTCAATAGGGGCTGCACCTCTCCATGCCGGCAATAAAGAAGCGTGAATATTGATACAACCTAGTTTAGTTATTTTTAATATTTTTTTAGGAATAATAAGACCATAAGAAACGACTAATAAAAGATCTGCGTCTAAGTTCTTCATTTCTGCTTCAATTCTTACGTCGTCTAAAAGAGTTGGCTGAAAGACTTTTAAGCTGTTGTCATTTGCAACCTTTTTTACAGCAGAGGGTTTTTTGACCTTTCCCCTGCCTTTGAAGCTATCTGGCTGAGTAAGTACACCAACAATTTCATAATTAGTTTTTAAAAGTGAATTAAGTATAGAGGCAGCAAAGGAAGGAGTGCCAGCAAAAATTATTTTCATTTTTTAGTTCTTTCCTTTATTAATTTTTTTTTGATTATCTCCCTCTTCAGGTTAGATAGATAGTCTACAAAAACTTTACCATCAAGATGATCCATTTCGTGTTGAATAACAACTGATTCTAGGCCTTCCGGTTTAATTATTAGATGCTCTCCTTTAACGTTTTGGAAAGATATTTCTACATTATTATTTCTCTCTACTGGTTCATAAAATCCAGGTACAGATAAACACCCTTCCTCATATACACTTTTGATTTTATCCAAATTCTTTTTTAAAGGATTTATTAAAATCAGTGGACGGTTCTTTTCTTCGCTAGTATCTACTGCTATTATTCTTTTATGAATATTGACTTGTGTAGCAGCTAGTCCAATGCCGTCGCTAGAGTACATTGTTTCTAATAAATTATTTGCTAAATCAACTATAGAGGAGTCTATTTTTGATATAGGTTTGGCCACTGTTCTAAGTCTGCGGTCAGGGAAAATTAAAATTTTTAGTAGTGACATTTAATGTTCTAAGCAAAATAGTAATTATATTAGAATAAAGATATATTTATGGAGAAAAAATGAGTAAAACAATATCAATAATACTGGGCTCTGATTCGGACTTAGGTTTAGTTAAAAAATGTACTGATGTCTTAGAGTTGCTAAATATAGAATTTAGCACGAGAATTTTATCGGCTCATAGGACCCCTGACCTCCTAGAAGAGCATGTTAGTGAATGTGAAAAGGGCGAAACAAAAGTTTATATAGCTTTTGCGGGTTTGGCAGCGCATTTAGCCGGAGCTATAGCATCTAAAACTATAAAACCCGTGATAGGGGTTCCTGTAGACGCGGGACCTTTAAGCGGATTTGATGCTCTTTTATCCACCGTTCAAATGCCTAAGGGAATACCAGTTGCTACAGTGGCAATAGGTTCGGCAGGTAGTGCTAATGCCGCTTTCCTAGCCGCCCAAATATTGTCTTTATCATCTGATGAAGTTGCCAATAAACTAAATGAAATTAGGCTCGAAAACAGGGTAGTTATAAAAAAGAAGAATTCAGAATTGGCATAACTAATAATGCCGCAAATTAAAAAGGCAGTTGAGGCTTTAAAGGCAGGAGAGTGCATAGCTTATCCTACAGAAGGAGTCTGGGGGTTGGGTTGTGATCCTTTCAATGAAGAAGCTTTAATTAATTTAAGGAAACTAAAAAATAGAGACGATACAAAGGGTTATATACTTTTAGCTTCTTCGCTTATTCATTTTAATGATTTTGTTGATACAGAATTATATAAAACTAAACTTATGGCAAAGTGGCCTGGCCCTCATACCTGGATTGTAGAAACTAGAAAGGAAGCCAACTTTCCAAATTTGCAGATAGAAAAAACTATAGCCTTAAGGTTAAGTAATCAAAAAGTTATAGTCCAGTTATGTAGTAGGTTTGGAGGGGCGATCGTTTCTACTTCCGCTAACCCCAATGGAAAAAAACCAGCAATAACAATAGAAGAAGTAAGAGAAAATTTTCCAGGAATATGTGTCTTAGAAGGAGAGCTAGGGGGCCTGAAAAGGCCAACGCCTATTCAAAATTTATTATCCGGAGACTTTGTAAGAAGATAAATAAATGAAAAAGCTGGGAGTTATTGGTCATCCTATAGGGCACACGTTGTCACCACAAATTCATCAAGCATTCTCTTTGCAGACCGGAATTGAATTGACCTATGAGCCTATAGATATGAAGGAATTTAATTTCACTGCAAATCTTCTAGATCTTGTTAAAAAGGGTTTTAATGGATTAAATGTAACTTTACCATTGAAGGGTTGTGCATATGGATCGGCAGATATCAAATCGGAAGAGTGCAATTTAGTTAAAGCAGCAAACACATTACATTTTATAGATAAGCAAATATTAGCATACTCAACAGATGGCAAAGGCTTTGCTCGTGACCTAAAAGATAAGAATCTTAAAGTGCCTGGCAAGCATATACTGATGATAGGCGCAGGAGGTTCGGCGAGGTCAATCCTTCCTTCTCTATTAAGCATGAAGCCTATGTCTCTATCCATAATAAACAGAACTAAGCACAAAGCTGAAATTCTAGCAAAAGAGTTTTCAAATGAGCAGATATTAATAACAGGAGGAGGTTTAGATGCTGCGCATGATAAATATGACGCAATAATAAACACTTCTTCTTTTGAAGCAGAAGGGTCTAAGTTACATATAAATAAAAATGCATTTAAATCAGTCGAATGGTCTTATGATTTAATGTATTCAAAAATAAATAAGACAAAATTTGTTAGCCTATCTAATCAATTAGGGGTAGAAGAATCCTATGATGGTTTTGGAATGTTAATCTGCCAAGCCGCCCTTAGTTTCGAAATATGGACAGGCGTTCAACCGGAAATAACTAATGTTTCAAAAGAAATCTTTCTAGATTAATTTCATGGAAGTAAATACAAAGAAAAATTTAACAAATAAAGTTGTTGATATCGTCCGCATGTTATAAAATTCCCGCGGAATCCAAAGGCGCCTACCAAAAAAATATTAATGTATGGAATTATTTAAATTTTTCTTTCACAGGTCTTTAGTTTTTCTTCTTGGGCTTTTCCCATTATCTTTGCTTGCCGAATCCCCTTACAACATGCGAAGAGGAGTAACCGAAACAAGCTTAGAGATTTTTGATCTACACATGTTAATTTTCTGGATCTGTGTCTGGATAGGAGTCGTTGTCTTTGGAGTTATGTTTTGGTCTATCTTTAAGTACAGAAAATCAAAGGGCGCAATTGCAGCTAAGTTTGATGATAATTTTTGGCTTGAAATAGGATGGACGATTGCCGCTACTTTAATTTTAGTAGTTATGGCCGTTCCTTCAACCCAAGTTCTTGTTAAGGCGTATGATGATTCGGAGGGTGAGATTAACATCATGGTCACCGGGTATCAGTGGAAGTGGCAGTATAAATATTTAGAAGACGATATATCTTTTTTTAGTAATTTAGCAACTGATCAAGAAGCTATTTATAATAAAATTCCAAAAGGAGAGCTCTACTTAAGAGAGGTAGATGAGCCTTTAGTTATTCCTATAAATACAAAAGTAAGATTTCTCATAACTGGGAATGACGTAATCCATTCTTTTTGGGTTCCAGACTTTGCAGTTAAGCAAGATGCTATTCCAGGATTTATAAATACAGCTTGGACCAATGTCCCGGAACCAGGGATTTACAGAGGTAATTGCACCGAGTTATGTGGAATTAATCATGCATTTATGCCAGTAGTAGTAAGGGCTGTAGAAAAGGATGAGTATAACGCTTGGGTAGCCGAAAAATTAGCTTTAGCAGAGTCAGAAAAACTTTTAACAGAAAAAGACTGGACTAAGGATGAATTGTTTGAAAGAGGAGAAAAAGTATATGCAAAAAATTGTGTTGCTTGCCATCAAGTTAATGGGCAAGGAATACCGCCTGTTTTTCCTGCTTTAGCAGGAAGTGACATAGTGATGAATGACGCGTCTAGGCAAATTGAGATTTTAATGGAAGGAGTTGGGCCCACTTACGCTATGCAAGCTTTTGGCAAGCAATTGAACGAAGTAGATATTGCGGCAGTAATAACATACTCACGCAATGCCTGGTCTAATGCTGAGAATGGGGATGGAAAAATAGTTACCCCTAAAGATATCGTGGAATATAAAAAAAGAATCAAATTATAAATTTATAGGAAAAGAGGATGAGTACAATAGTAGAAACCCATGAAGATCATGGGCATCACGGGCCGGCTAAAGGATTAACCAGGTGGCTTTTTACCACAAATCATAAGGACATAGGCACTCTATATCTTTGGTTTAGTTTTTTAATGTTGTTTATAGGCGGTGCCATGGCAATGGTTATAAGGGCAGAGTTGTTTGAGCCTGGCTTGCAGATCGTAGACCCAGAGTTCTTTAATCAGATGACAACTAACCACGGATTAATTATGGTTTTTGGGGTAATTATGCCGGCATTTGTGGGCCTTGCAAACTGGATGCTTCCTATGCAAATAGGCGCGCCAGATATGGCTCTACCAAGGTTAAATAATTTAAGTTTTTGGCTTCTTCCTATGGCTTTTGGAATATTAATCTCAACCTTATTTATGGAAGGAGGAGGACCTAACTTTGGCTGGACTTTCTATGCGCCTTTATCAACCACATACGCACCAGATACAGTAACTTTCTTTATATTTTCGGTACATGTGATGGGAGCTTCTTCTATCTTAGGCTCAATAAATATAATAACCACTATTTTAAATATGAGGGCGCCTGGCATGACACTTATGAAAATGCCTATGTTTGTGTGGAGTTGGTTAATAACTGCATATTTGTTAATAGCTGTTATGCCTGTGCTCGCAGGAACTGTAACTATGATGTTAATGGACATACATTTTGGTACTAGTTTTTTTAGTGCGGCAGGAGGAGGAGATCCAGTTCTATTTCAACATATCTTTTGGTTTTTTGGCCATCCAGAAGTGTATATTATGATTCTGCCGGCTTTCGGAATTGCTTCGCATATTATAGAAACGTTTTCAAGAAAACCTCTTTTTGGGTACACTTCCATGGTATATGCAATGGCCTCCATTGCTATATTGTCTTTTGTAGTTTGGGCTCACCACATGTTTACAGTTGGCATGCCTTTGGCAGGTGAACTATTTTTTATGTATTCCACAATGCTTATAGCTATTCCTACAGGAGTAAAAGTCTTTAACTGGATTGCTACAATGTTTAAAGGATCTATATCCTTAGAGACACCTATGTTGTTTGCGATAGCTTTTGTTGCTCTATTTACGATAGGGGGTTTTTCAGGATTAATGTTAGCAATAGTGCCGGCTGATTTTCAATACCATGATACTTATTTTGTTGTTGCTCATTTTCATTATGTTTTGGTTCCAGGAGCATTATTTGGGATCATTGCAGGTGTCTACTACTGGATACCAAAATGGACTGGTATTATGTATGATGAGACGCTTGGAAAATTGCATTTTTGGTTATCGTTTATTTCTGTAAATATCACATTTTTCCCCATGCATTTTGTTGGCTTAGCAGGTATGCCTAGAAGATATCCTGATTACGCGCTCCAATTTGCAGATTTTAATGCCTTAATAACCGTCGGTGCATTTCTGTTTGGCCTAACTCAGCTACTATTCCTATATATTGTTTTGAAATCAATTAGGAGTGGGAAGAAGGCTAATTCGGAAGTTTGGGAAGGGGCTGGTGAATTAGGCCTAGAGTGGACGCTCAATTCGCCTCCCGAGTATCATACTTTTACTGTCCAACCACAGGTTAAATAGTTTTGATTCAAGAAAAGAATAAAACAGTAAAATCTCTATTTTTGACCACAGTCGGAATGTTTGCATTTGGTTTTTTACTTGTACCAATTTATGACGTATTTTGTGACATAACTGGGTTGAATGGAAAAGTAACAGGTCCTTCATTCTTGAGCAAAGAATCGCAAGAAATAATAAACCATAGAGAAGTTTTGGTGCAATTTGTTACTCATAATAATGCATCTATGCCTTGGACATTTAAATCAAGGGTTAATCAAACAAGGGTTATGACAGGAGAGCAAAAAGAAGTTTTCTTTGTTTTTAAGAATACAACAGATGAAGATATGGTTGCTCAAGTTATACCAAGTGTTTCTCCTGGAAGAGGCGCGAAATATTTTCATAAGACGGAATGTTTCTGCTTTGAAAGTCAACTCTTACATGCAGGAGAGTCAATTGAATTGCCAGTTCGTTTTATCGTTGATCCTGCAATACCTAATGATATTGGCTCTTTAAGTTTGGGGTATACTATTTTTGATATAACTGATTTAGCTGCTAATAAGCTCTTAGCAGAGCTCTAATGGAGAATAAAATGTCGTCAGAACAAGCTTATTATGTTCCTGAGTCAAGTAAATTGCCATTTTTAATGGCTCTTACCATGCTTACTTTAATCATAGGAGCTTCAAATACTGTAAATAATATGGGTACAGATTCAAATGCCTATATTATTTTATTAGTAGGTTTTGGAATGATGTGGACCACTATGTTTGTCTGGTTTAGACAGACTATAAAAGAAAATCATGCGGGCTTGAATAACCCCATGCTTAATGAATCTTATGTATTTGGTATGGCATGGTTTATTTTTTCTGAAGTGATGTTCTTTTTTGCTTTCTTCTTTGCCTTAGCCTACATAAGAAACTTTTCTGTTCCTTGGCTGGGGGGTGAAGGAGAGAAGGCTATAACAAACATTCTCTGGTCTGGTTTTGAGGCACACTGGCCTTTAATGATAACTCCAGAACAGGCTCTTGCTAACTCACAAGGTGGTGGAGATGTTATTTTTAAAGGACCTGACGAAGAAATGTCTGTAGTTACAGCTTATTCGCATGGTGGACTAACAGGTGTACTTGGATGGATTCCTTTATGGAATACTGTTCTTCTATTGTCATCAAGCGTGACAGTGCATTTTGCTCACACTTGCTTAAAGAATGATAATAGAAAAGGTTTTAATATTTGGTTAGGCTCTACTTTGATCTTAGGTTATTTATTTGTGGCTTTACAAGCAGTGGAATACTATGAGGCGTATAATCATATGGGGCTAACTTTAAATTCTGGAATTTATGGGACAACTTTTTTTATGCTAACCGGATTCCATGGCTTTCATGTTTGTTTAGGCGCCATAATTTTAACTGTTATGCTTCTTAGAAGCCTTAATGGTCACTTTACTACAGATAATCATTTTGGCTTTGAAGCGGGTTCTTGGTATTGGCACTTCGTAGACGTCGTTTGGGTTTGTCTTGTAGCTTTTGTTTATGTAATGTGACTATTGTGCATTCGGACCAATTTGCCCAGTTAAAAATCCAAAAACTAAGGTCGCGAATAAAACGACCGCTATAGTCACTCTAATGCCCAGACTATAGGCGGCCCTTTTAGTAGTGCCTCTATCTTTGATAAGAAAAAAAGCGCCACTGAATAAGCTAATTAGCATGGCTAGAATAAGGAAAATAATTAGAGCTTTGTACATATTGAATGATGCAACAGTATACATATATGGTTATTAAAAATCTTAATTTTTTAGGACATTTAACTTTTAAGCCAGGCGGTCTCATGACAACCTTTTTTATGATTTTCTTCCCTATACTAATTTATTTGGGAATGTGGCAAATTGACAGAGGATTTGAAAAACAAGAAGTTTGGAAAACTTATGAAGAAAGGAAGGTAATGGTCCCTTTTGAAGAATTAGAATTTGAGAGAAAACCTTTGGAAGAGTTGTGGTACAGAACAATAATTTTAAAAGGAAAATATAAGCTTAAATCCTATATTTTAGATAATAGAATTTATAGAAATAAAAAAGGGTATGAAATATTTACTTTATTTGAAACTGTTCAAGGTAAAAATATTTTAATAAATAGAGGATGGGCTGATGAAGACGCTTTAAGTAAAATTTACGAAGAAAAATTATCTACAAACCCTGTTATTATTCAGGGAATAATAAGCCCTTTTAATAGATTTGGATTAAATTTAAAAGAAGAGCCTAAAACTGAAAGCTGGCCTAAAAAAGTTCAAGAGTTAACATTTGATCAGGCTTTTAATGATTTAAAAAAATATGGGTTGAATAATTCTATTGTTCAGCTTTCCGCAGCTTCAAATATGGCACTTGAACCAATCTGGAAGCCCTATCAATTTAAATCAAGTAGGCATTTTGGTTATGCGCTTCAATGGTTTGGTCTAAGCCTTGTTTTGATCATATCTTTTATATATTTTGGAGTAAAAAAGAAATATGAAAATTAGTTTGCAAAATATTCAAAGGGTTAAAGCTATGACAATCTTCTTTCTCCCTATAGCTGTTCTTTTTATAAGTACTTATTTTTTTTATAGTGGTTTCTCACCTGAGGGAAGGACAAATAATGGGATTCTTCTAGAGGAGCCTATTGATATAGGCTTATTAAATCTTAAAGCTCAAGAAGGCCCTTTGATTTCTAAAGTGCCAAAAAAATGGTTAGTTTTGCACATGCTTAATGAAGGTTGTAAAGAATCTTGTTGGAGCTCTTTGTATAAGGCAAGACAAGTAAATACTAGATTGTCTAAAGATAGAAATAGGCTTGCTAGATATTTAATTACAACTGAGAAAACAAAACTAAGTAAAAAAGATTTAGAAAAAATATCTTCTGAGTATCCAAAACTAATGATAGCTTCCATGGCTTCATTGAACTTACCTGATATCGTAAAAGAATTAAATCAAGATGGAGTTTATATATTATTTGATCCTTTGGGGAACGGGCTGATGGTCTACACACCTGACTTGCCAGGTGGTGAATTACTAGAAGATCTAAAGAAATTATTAAAAAACTCTAAGATTGGATAATTAAATTGTTTACAAAAGCTTTAACATTATTTTCAGGCGTATTTGCTTTTATGGTTGTGGCTTTGGGTGCGTGGACTAGATTAGCTGATGCAGGTTTAGGATGTCCTGACTGGCCAGGGTGTTATGGGTTTATAACCATTCCTATAAATCAAGAAGATATATCTTTGGCTAATGAAAGATTTCCTGACAGTCCCTATGAATTAGCAAAAGCTATACCAGAAGTAATTCATAGATACTTTGCTGCTTTTTTAGGACTTTTCATTATAGGAATATATCTATCTATTATAAAAAAACATGATTTCCCCAAACACATTAGGACCCTTTCAGGGTTTCTAGTGCTTTGGGTTTGTATGCAAGGACTTTTTGGATATTTAACAGTTAGTCTTAAATTGTGGCCCCAAGTAGTGACCAGCCATCTTTTAGCTGGCTTTGTTGCAACAGTAATATTGTGGGTTTTATTTTTTAAAATAAAAGACTTTTATGGTCAAGCTCGGAAAAAATGGAATTTATCTAATTCGATTCTAAAATTAATTTCTATAGGAATCTTCTTGGTCACTTTTCAGATTTTTTTAGGGGCTTGGACAAGCACAAACTACGCAGCTCTATCCTGTCCAGATTTTCCTACTTGCCAAGGAGTATTTTGGCCTGAAGCTGACTTTAAAAAGGGATTTAATTTATTTCAAGTTTTTGGTCCGAACTTCTTAGGAGGCTTGCTTGATCATGAATCAAGAGTTGCTATTCATTTAGCGCATAGATATGGAGCTATTGTTATTACCCTATATCTTTCCGGACTGGCTTGGGTATTCTTCTCCAATGGCTACCTTTTGTTGAGTCTAGGCCTTCTGCTAGCATTGATATTTCAATTGGTCTTGGGCATTTCTAATGTTCTATTTAGCTTACCTTTATTGGTAGCTGTAGGGCATAATCTAGGTGGCCTTTTTCTTATAAATTATCTATCTGTGTTAAGGTTTAGGGAATAGAAATGAGTGTAATTTCAAATAATGCTGCTATCTGGAGATCTTATCTAGAGCTTACTAAGCCAGGAGTTCAGGCCCTACTTTTTGTGTCTTGCATCACCGGTATGCTGATTGCAGATAATTTTCTATTAAAACTTAGCACTTTGATTTTTGGGCTTTTAGGAATTAGTTTAATAGCAGCCTCGGCTGCAGTTATTAACCATATTCATGATGTTTTAATAGACGCCAAAATGCTACGCACGTCTGAAAGGCCTATAGTAAAAGGAGAAATTTCTCAATCATCGGCTATTTATTTTTCTATTATTTTATATGCTTTGGGAACTTTCTTGCTTGTTTATTATATAAATCTTTTAACTTGGGCTTTGACTTCATTAACATTCATATTTTATGCTTTTATTTATACAAGATATTTAAAATTTTTGACTAGTCAGAATATAGTCATTGGAGGTATAGCAGGCGCGATGCCTCCATTACTGGGCTGGACAGCAGTAACTGGAGAGCTAGATCAAGAAGCTTGGTTACTTGTACTCATTATTTTTGCTTGGACACCTCCTCATTTTTGGGCTCTAGCAATAAACAGGGTAGATGAATATAAGGAAGCTGGAATACCTATGTTGCCAGTTCAAAGAGGTATAAAATTTACTAAACAACATATAGTTTTATACACACTGCTTCTCATTGTCTCAACACTACTTCCTTTCAGTATAGGCATGTTTGGAATTTTTTATCTCATTAGTGCATTAATAATGGGAGTATTATTTTTATACCATTCCTTAAAGCTCTATTTTGATAATTCTAACGAACACGCCATGAAGACATTTGGGTTTTCTATCATATATTTAGCCCTACTTTTTATTGTAATGCTCATAGATAGGGTGCTCTTAATATGAGAAAGAGTTTTATGTGGACCATATTTAGCTGTATAGGCATTATGGCCCTCATCTTGGGCTTGTTTGTTAACAGGATGACCATTGACAAGGAGTTAAGCATAGAGGACTTTAAAGATTTAGGTCTATATTTAATTTCTCCTAATAGAGAGTTAGAAGGGTTTATCTTGGTAGATTCGAATGAAAGCACATTTCTTCCTGATCAGTTTCTGGGCCAATGGAATATTCTTTTCTTTGGGTTTACTTTTTGCCCAGATATTTGCCCAATAACTATGAAAATGTTGTCTGGGATTGAGGAGGATCTTATAGGAGGCCATGAAGGAAAATTTAAAATTTTTATGATTTCAGTAGACCCTAAAAGAGATTCGCCGAACAAACTTAAAGAGTATTTAGCTAATTTTAGTAAAAATATTACTGGATTGACTGGTGATTTAGATCAAATATATACTCTGGCTACTCAAGTTAATGCCCCTTTCATGCCAGTAGCCGATACAGCAGATCCTTTTTATACTGTTGATCATTCAGGGAGTATCGTAATAATAAGTCCTAATGCAGGTTATGCAGGGTTTTTTAGGTCGCCGCATAATAAAGATAATATTACGACAGCCATGAGAGCTATTTTCAAGCAGTAAGAAACGGTGTAGCTAAGATTTTTTTCTTAGTCTGATAGACTTAGGGGTCACTTCCACAAGCTCATCTTCTTCTACAAATTCGAGAGCTTGTTCTAATGTGTGGACTATGTGTGGAGTCAGTATAAGGTTCTCATCAGTACCAGAAGCTCTGACATTAGTTAATTGTTTTGCTTTTGTTGGGTTAACAGGTAGATCATTATTTCTTGAGTGAAGTCCTACTATTTGGCCTATGTATATATCTAGCCCATGCCCGACAAACATTTTCCCGCGTTCTTGGAGATTGAACAAAGAATAAGCTAAGGTTTTTCCTGATGCCATAGAGACAAGTACCCCGTTTTGCCTTTTAGAAATCTCGCCCTGTTTTATTGGTCCATAGTGATCAAAGATGCTTGTCATGACACCTGTTCCACTTGTTAATGTTAGGAAATGAGATCTGAAACCGATCATTCCTCTAGAGGGGGCTATAAACTCAAGTTTTGTTCTTCCTTTGCCGTCAGGTTCCATATTTCTTAAGTCAGCTTTACGTTGTCCCATTTCTTCCATAATAGGGCCTTGATGCTTTTCTTCTATATCTATCACTATCTCTTCAAAGGGTTCATGGGCTTGTCCATTTATCTCCTTTTGTATGACTTCAGGTTTTGAGACTCCTAATTCATAATTTTCTCTTCGCATGTTTTCTATCAACACTGATAGATGAAGTTCGCCTCTTCCTGAAACTATAAATTTGTCTGGGCTATCACCTTTTTCAACTCTTAAAGCAACATTATGTTTTAGTTCTGTTTCTAACCTCTCTTTCAGGTTTCTAGATGAAATATATTTACCTTCTCTGCCTGCAAAAGGAGAATCATTGACTTGAAAAGTCATACTTACGGTGGGTTCATCTACATTTAGAGGAGGAAGAGGTTCTACCATTTCAGGATCACAAATGGTATCAGATATATTTAATTTATCTATTCCCGTAATGCAGACAATGTCGCCAGCTTGTGCTTCTGCCACTTCAACCCTGTCAAGTCCGTTATAACCCATTACTTGAAGTACTTTAGCTCTTTTCTGAATTCCATCAGAACCAGCGACCACGATCTGTTCATTAGGTTTAAGTTTTCCTCTTGTTATTCTTCCAATGCCTATAACTCCTACATAACTGCTGTAGTCTAAAGCGCTTATTTGCATTTGAAGAGAGCCTTCAGCATTTACTCTAGGATGATTTACTTCTTTTACGATCAATTCTAATAAGGGTGTCATATCTTCAGCCAATTTATTTTCATCTAGTCCAGAAACACCATTTAATGCCGAGGTATAGATAACTGGGAAGTCCAGCTGACTATCATTACCTCCTAATCTATCAAAAAGATCAAATACTTGATCTAAGACCCAATCAGGTCTTGCTCCAGGCCTGTCAATTTTATTGATTACCAGTATAGGATTAAGGCCTTGATCAAACGCTTTTTGAGTTACAAACCTTGTTTGTGGCATTGGCCCATCTACAGCATCTACTAATAAAAGAACAGAATCTACCATTGAAAGAACTCTTTCTACTTCTCCTCCAAAATCAGCATGCCCAGGAGTATCTACAATATTTATTCTATGATTTTTCCAACTTATAGAAGTATTCTTTGCAAGAATAGTTATTCCTCTTTCCTTTTCCTGGTCATCAGAGTCCATAATCCTTTCTGTAGACATATTTTTTCTATTAAGAGTGCCTGTTTGTTGAAGTAACTTGTCAACAAGAGTTGTTTTTCCGTGATCTACATGGGCAATAATTGCAATGTTACGTAAATTGTCGATAGACATTTGATTTCCTTAAAAAGGGCGAGATTATACGAGAATTATTGAGAAGTTCTATTTATCTTTTAAGAAATTTAATTTTTTGAAGAGAATAAAGGTATTTATTCCATTGAGACTACAACCTTACCTAGAACTTTTCTATCTTGAAGTAATTTAATGGCTTTCGCAGTATCTTCAATCTTAAACGTTTCACTTATGAAAGGTTTGATTTTACCTTGGGCATGAAGTAGAAATAGATCCTGGAAGTTCTGAGCATTTAATTCTGATTCTACTCCAGTAAAGTGTCCCCAAAAAACACCAACGATTTGACAACCTTTAAGTAGCGCAAGATTAAGAGGAATTTTTGGAATATTTGAAGTAAATCCTATAACTAGATATCGTCCTTTCCAATTAATTGCTCTTAATGATGGTTCAGCATAGTCTCCCCCAACAACATCATAAACAACATCTACACCACCTCCTGAAATATTTTTTATTTCTTCAGAAAATAATTTTTGTTCTTCTCGGCTCATATCATGACTAGGGTAAAGCAGAACCTCATCTGCACCTTCCCTTTTACAAAGGTCTAACTTTTCTTGGGACGAAGCCGCTGCTATAACCCTTGCACCTAGCGCCTTGCCAAGATGAATAGCAGTCATGCCTATGCCTCCCCCTGCGCCAAGTACTAACAAAGATTCGCCGGATTGAATATTAGCCCTTTGCTTTAATGCGTGGTAAGTGGTTCCATAATTCAGAGGAAATATAGCTCCTGTTTGAAAGTCCATTGATTCAGGAAGGGGCATTAGTTGGTTTTCAGAGTAGACAGCTTTCTCTGCTAAACCTGCAAATCCCGTAGTCCCTATGATCCTATCACCTACTTTCCACTTAGTTACACCTTCTCCAATCGAGCTTACAATTCCAGCAATTTCGCCACCTGGAACAAAAGGAAAAGGAGGTTTGAACTGGTAAAGACCTTGAACTATTAAAACATCAGGGAATGCCACGCCAGCTGCTTTTACATCAACAACAACTTGTCCTTGCCCAGCCGTAGGGTCTTCTATTTCTTCTACATTATGAGATTCTATTGGTCCAAACTCTCTACATATATATGCTTTCATAATTTCACTTCCATAATCTTAATAAATACATTACTTATTCTTTTATTCAGGTCAAGAGGTCTGGCTTAAAAAATCTTTAAGGAATTCTTCAAATGGCTCTTCGTCTTTTTTTTCTAACTGCTCTTGCTCTGTGAGAGAAAAGATTGCAGCTTCTCTCAATTTTACTTCATTTTTAATTTCAACGTCATTAAAATAATTTTTATGTTTTCTTGACATTTTCATTCCAAATTCACTAAATGAATCTTCATTTTCTTTTACAGCGAGGATACTTTTAGCGCTAGGAGAAGTTTCTGGGTTTAATATTTTATTTTTTTGGAAATCTAGACTTATTTTCCAATAGTTTTCCCCCAATTGGAATAATGGCTTCTCCACTAATTCAACTATTTCACTTAATTCTTCAAGTACTTCCAGGGCCTGGGCTTTGGCCCTTACTTTTTTTCCTCTATGCGTTATCTCCAGTTCTGAACTTCTTCCCATATTTATAATATTTTTATGATTATTGAGAATAATTTTATTTTCTTCTTTATCAATAGGAGGGCTATCTTTAACCAAACAGTAAACCAAAAGTAAATCTAAGAAATCTATTTGTTTTCTTTCAATGCCCAGGGGTTCAAAAGGGTCTACATCTATACATCTCAGCTCAAGATATTCAATACCTTTATTCTCTAAAATATTTACAGGTCTTTCACCGGAAGGGCAGATTCTTTTTGGTCTAATGGTGCTGTAATATTCATTCTCGATTTGGATTATTGAGGTATTTAATTGAACTCTTTTATCTTCTTTAAACTCACCTATTTTCTGATAATCAGGATAAGGTTCCTTCAAGGCTCTCCTTAATTCAGAGCAATATTCTTTAAGAGAATTTATAGAAATACTTAAGTTGTCTTGAGCGGCACTAATATAACCAAGATCTCCCATTCTTAAAGATGTAGCTTCTGGTTTATATAGACCATCTTGTGAAAATTCTTTAAAACCAGATTTATTTTTGCCAACAAAAGATTCGCTTGCACTAGGCGAAGCTCCGAATAATATAAAATATAGCCAGCTATACCTTCTAAAATTCCTAGCTATTCCTAAATAAGAATCATTTTTTAAAGATTGAATATTATTGAAGTCCTCTTTAAGGCCAAGTATTCTTCTAAAAAAATTATCAGAGAATGAGAAGTTATAATGAATTCCAGATATCGCTTGCATCATACTGCCATACCTTTGTGCCAACCCTCTTCTGTATATAGTTTTTAGCTTGCCAGCATTAGAAGATCCATATTTACCAATAGATATATCATTAACTGAATTAATTTGACATGGCATACTCAAGGACCAGAGCAATTCTTCATCTAAATTTTTATATACAAAAGCATGTATATCAGAAAGAAAATTCAGACACTCTTGAGGTTCATGAAAAGTAGGTGTTATGAACTCTAAAAGAGATTCCGAAAAATCAGTTGTAATATAAGGGTTAGTTAAAGCCGAACCTAAAGATGGATTATGTAATTTTTTTGAAATATTACCATTAATATCCACTCTGAGGCTTTCCTTTTCCAATCCCCTATTTGAAAGTCTTAATTCATTTAACGCCCCAGAACTTTCTAGTTCTGAAAGAGGTATATTCATTTTAAGGTTTTAGTTTAAGAAGATGGCCCTGCAGCGATTATCTCGGGCGACACTTCGAATTTATCAAAGTTTTTCACAAATTTAGAAATTAACTTTTCCTTTTGTTCTTCATAAAGAATTGAATCTTCCCAGCATTTAATAGGATTTAATAATTTTAAATCAACTCCTTTTACAAAAGTAGGAACGGAAAGATTCATGCCTTCTATAGATTCAGTTTCAGCGTCTTTAAGTGCGCCAGATTGAATGGCATGGATAACTGCTCTTGTCACGGGTATATCAAATCTCTTACCTGTTCCATATGGGCCACCTGTCCAGCCAGTATTCACAAGGTAAACTGTACTTCCAAAAGACTCTACTCTTTTCATTAGCAAGTTGGCATATACGCTTGCTGGCCTTGGAAAAAAAGGAGCACCAAAGCAAGTAGAAAAAGTTGATTTAAAGGGTTCAGTTGAGCCTATTTCTGTTGATCCTATTACTGCCGTGTATCCACTTAAGAAATGATAAGCTGCAGCTTCCTTAGATAAGATAGAAACAGGAGGTATAACTCCAGTTAAGTCACAAGTTAGGAAGATGACTGCTTTTGGTTCGCCGCCTTGATTTTCTTGCACCCTTTTTTGAATATGTTCTCTAGGATAAACCACCCTAGTATTTTCTGTTTTGGATGTATCTGAGTAATCTGGCACTTTTGTAGTTTGGTCAATGACAACATTTTCCATCACACTACCTCTCTTAATAGCATCCCATATTACTGGCTCATTCTTTTGAGATAAGTCTATGCATTTTGCATAACATCCTCCCTCAAAATTGAATACTGCCCCAAGACCCCATCCATGCTCATCATCACCTATGAGGTCTCTTTCTGGATCTGCAGATAATGTTGTTTTCCCAGTACCTGAAAGACCAAAAAAAAGACAAACATCTCCTTCTTCAGAAGCATTAGCAGCGCAGTGCATGGGTAGAACTTCTTTTTCAGGGAGAATAAAATTCTGCACGGCAAACATAGATTTCTTAAGTTCTCCCGCATAGGTCATACCAGCTAGTAACACTTTTTTTTGACTAAAATTTATAATTACTACGCCATCTGAATTTGTTCCATCTTCTTCCGGAATACATTCATATTCAGCTGCACTCATAACTTCCCATATATCTTGATTATTGGGGTTATAATTTTTTGGCCTTATAAACATTTGCTTGCCAAATAGATTATGCCAAGCCCACTGGGTTGTTACCTTAACTGGAATATAATGATCAAGGTGATCTCCTACATGAAGATGAGATATAAAATTGTCTTTTGTAGATAAAAAATTAGAGACTTTGCTCCATAAAGCATTAAATTTTTGTTCTGTAATTGGCCTATTAATAGCGCCCCAGTCAACTGAATCTTTTGTAAGAGAGTCCTCTACAATAAATCTATCATTTGGACTTCTTCCAGTTCTCTTGCCAGTATTTACAAGCAAAGCTCCATTGGCAGCTATCTCTCCTTCATTCCTTTTTAGCGATTCTTCGATTAATTCTTCTGTAGATAAATCTTCAAAGGATTTTACTTTATTATTATTTTCCATATAAATTTTTTACCTCTAACTTACTAATTATTATCCTTTGAAAAAAGACCATTATAAATTAACTTTTTATTCTTTAAACAGAAGTTTTAACCTTTTTTATCCCCACTATAAGATATAGCATCATTACAGAAAGGAAGATTAGAACCCATCCGGGTAAACTAATACCAAAGAATTGCCATACTACTTCTGCGCAATTTCCGTCACCCTGAATAGCAATGAAAAATAATTCTGCAATGGGCATTGTCTCAATCAGATAACTAAAATCTGGAGCACAGCTTGGAACAAGGTCTGCTGGCAGGTTTTGGAGATATAATTGTCTCATAGCTAAGAAAGCACCTATAGCTATAAATATCAAAGAAAAGATAATATAAATCTCAAAAGATTGGGTACTTTTTTTTCTATGAACTAACCCTATT
The DNA here is from genome assembly GCA_029268615.1 of SAR86 cluster bacterium. Classification (NCBI taxonomy): domain Bacteria; kingdom Pseudomonadati; phylum Pseudomonadota; class Gammaproteobacteria; species SAR86 cluster bacterium. The sequence continues at coordinate 53,348 of JAQWNM010000017.1, forward strand.
AAAGAAATGATCCCAAATAGACCTACGCACACCCTTTGCATATGGCAAAGAATGCAAGGCTCTAAGCCTAGAAAAATTTCCATAGAAAAGGCTATAGATAATGAAGAAAATGAAGCAATTAACGCTAAAATAAGTACTCTATCTTCATTTTTATAAAGAAGTTTATTCAATGTGCTTGGTCCCAATTAGATCCGACCCCAATTTCTACATCCAAAGGTACGGTTAAATCTGCAGCATTTTTCATAGAGTTAATAAGGCCATCAGAGGTTTCTTTAATATCAGACTCTTTTACTTCTAGCACAAGCTCATCATGGACTTGCATGATAATTTTTGCATCCAGATTAGATGTTTCTAGCCATTGATAGAGTTTAATCATAGCCAACTTCATGATATCTGCAGCTGTACCTTGAACGGGTGCATTGATAGCAGCTCTTTCTGCAGCCTTCCTCCTCATTCCATTATTTCCATTAATTTCAGGCACATAAAGTCTTCTATTGTATAAAGTTTCAACAAAGCCTTTCTCTTTAGCTTTATTTTTTGTTTCTTCCATGTACTCTCTCACTCCAGGGTATCTCGAAAAATAGGTTTCAATGTAGTCAGATGCTAAATTTCTATTAATTCCTAATTGTTTCCCGAGACCGAAAGCAGAAATACCATATATCAAACCAAAGTTTATAGCCTTTGCACTTCTTCTCTGATCAGAAGTTACTTTATCTAGTTTTGATCCAAATACTTCGCTAGCTGTTGAAGTATGAATATCTTCTCCATTCTTGAAGGCCCCTATTAAATTTTGATCTTTAGACATATGGGCCATTATTCTCAGTTCTATTTGAGAATAATCAGCAGAAACAAGAGAGAATCCATTAGGGGCTTCAAATGCTTGTCTTATTCTACGACCATCTTCTGTTTTTATAGGAATATTTTGTAAATTTGGGTCTGAAGAAGAAAGTCTTCCTGTTGTAGTAACTGCCTGATGATAGGAAGTATGAACCCTATTAGTAGATTTTGAAATTTGCAAAGGTAATTTATCTGTGTAAGTTTGTTTGAGTTTATTTAAAGATCGATGCTCTAGGATTACCTTCGGTAATTCAAAATCTTCAGCAAGAAGTTGCAAAACATTCTCCGCTGTGGAAGGTTGCCCGCCAGGAGTTTTTTGTTTAACAGGGTACTTTAACTTTTCATAGAAAATCTCCTGAAGCTGTTTGGGCGACCCTAGATTAAATTCTTCTCCAGCCATTTCAAAAGCTTTATGACTTAGAACTTCGATTCTCTTAGCTAAATCTTTTGACTGAGCATCTAAGATTTTTGAGTTAAGATTTGTACCAGTCAGTTCCATATCCGAAAGGACTGGAACTAAAGGAAGTTCAATTTCTTCAAGTAAGTTATTAAGAGCAGGTTCTTTTTTTAATTTACTTTTTAATTTTTTATAGAGCCTTAAGGTAATATCTGCATCTTCAGCTGCGTATGTTTTTGCTTTCTCTATGGGTATTTCACCAAAAGTTTTTTGCTTTACTCCCTTACCAGCTATCTCTTCAAAAGTAATAGTTTTATGTTGAAGATATAGACCTGATAAAGCGTCTAAATTATGTCTAGAAGCAGTACTATTGTATATATAGCTCATGAGCATAGTGTCATTTTCTATTCCATTAATTTCTAAGCCATATCTAGAAAGGATATTCATATCGAACTTAATATTTTGACCTATGATTTTCTTCGAATTAATAAGAGGTTTAAGTTTATTAATAACTAGATCGCGATCTAGTTGCAAAGGCGCTGAATCCACAGTATGACCAAAAGGTATATAAATAGCTGAACCTTTTTCACCTGATAGAGAAATACCAACTAAGCTAGCCGTAGTGTAATCAAGGCCTGAAGTTTCTGTATCTAGAGCAATTACTTTATATTTTGAAAGTTTATTAATCCATTGGTCTAATTTCTTTTCTTCCACTATTAGTTCATATTCATTAGTAGAATTTTTTGAGTTTGAATAGTTAAGGCCTGCATTATTTTTTTCATCAAGCCACACTTTAAATTCAAGCTCAGAGAAGATTTTCTGTAAAGTATTATTATCAGGTTTTTGAACTCGAAGGTCGTTTATTCCAATATCAAGGTTCACATCTGTTTTTATAGTTACTAGCTCTTTGGAGAGCTTTAGTTGACTTATTCCGCTGCGCAGATTCTCGCCAACTTTGCCTTCTATTTTCTCGGAGTTATTGATAATACAATCTAGATCATTGTATTCATTTATCCACTTCACAGCAGTCTTAGGGCCAACCTTATCAACTCCCGGTACGTTATCAGATGTATCTCCTACAAGAGCAAGGTAATCAATTATTTGATCAGGCCTGACTCCAAATTTATTCTTTACACCTTTTTCATCAAGAAGCTCATCTTTCATTGTGTTAACAACTACAACATTTTTACAAACTAATTGAGTCATATCCTTATCTCCGCTTGAGATTACAGTATCCTTTTTACTATTTTTGGCTTGATCAGCTAATGTGCCAATCACATCATCAGCCTCTACTCCCTCTATAACCAGAATTTTTATTCCCATCGCTTGAATAATTTCATGAAGTGGATTTATTTGGAGCACTAGGTCTTCTGGCATTGGCGGTCTATTGGCCTTATATTCTGAATACATTTCGTGACGAAAATTTTTTCCTTTCGCATCAAAAATAACTGCTATTGGGCTTGCTGGATGATCTGTAAGAATCTTTTTTATCATATTGATGACACCTTTAATAGCTCCAGTAGGTTGGCCTTTCGAAGAAGTCAAAGGAGGCATAGCATGATAAGCTCTGTAGAGATAAGAAGATCCATCTATAAGGATAATGGGATCTTTTTCTAGCGATTTATCTTGAGACATATATTTAGTATTTTATATTTTTTATTCCATTTGAACTTTTTTAAATTCTCAATGTCCTAATTAGTATCATACATGTTTGTTTGTATGACTCCTTGGAATAAGTAAGGAGCCAAAGAAAACCCCAAATGTTAACCCCAAGGCATTTGGGGATTTTTCATTTTGAATTGTCCAGCCAATCATTTAACTTGTCTTGTAATAAATTAAGGCCATATTTTTTTTTAGCAGAAAATACTATGACATTAGTATTTATTTTGAAATCTTCAAGAGCTTTAAGTATCTGAGTTTTAACTAACGAGGATTGACCTTTAGAGATTTTATCTGATTTATTTAAGACAATTTGTACAGGCGTATTTGTTTGTTCACACCAATTTATTAATATTAAATCAGATTCTTTTAAAGGATGTCTTATATCCATTATAATTACTAAGCCCTTTAGAGATTTTCTTTTACTAAGATAATTATTTATTAAAAAACCCCACTTCTTTCTTTCTTGTTTTGAGACTTTAGCAAACCCATAACCGGGTAAGTCTATGACCCTAATTGCATGATTTTCTTCGAGACTAAATACATTTAAACTCTGTGTCCTGCCGGGTGTCTTACTAGTCCTAGCTAAGTTTTTATTATTAGCGAGCGCGTTCAAAACACTAGATTTTCCTGAATTAGATCTTCCGCATAGAGCAACTTCACTTCCAGTATCTTTTGGAAGAGAAGCAACTTCTAGAGCGCTCAATAGAAAATTTATGTTAACAAAGATATTTTTTTCCATCGTTTTTAAAGTAAATGAAAGAAACTGCTAGAATGTTAGTATATAATTCTTGTTCCGCTCAATGTGATTTTTATAAACTTATTGTATGTTGTTAAGAATTTTAATACTCATAGTTCTCTCTTCAAGTGTTCTTGGAGAGGGCGTTGCTTCAAATGGAAAAGAAAAGGTAGCAGCTTGTGTTGCTTGTCACGGGGCTGATGGAAATAGTCTAGTAGGAATTTGGCCAACTTTAGCAGCTCAAAATGAGAAATATTTACTAGGTCAATTAAGGAACATCCAATCAGGAAAAAGAGTGATAATAGAAATGACAGGTCTACTAGACGATCTGAACGAACAAGACTTGGCAGATATCTCTGCATATTTTGCTAGTCAAAATAATATAAATGGAACAACAAGCGAAAAGTATCTTGATTTAGGGTCAAAATTATATTATTCAGGTAGTATAGAAAAAGGTATTCCTGCTTGTACTGCTTGTCATTCACCTTCAGGAAAAGGAAACGCCCTTGCAGGGTACCCTTCGTTGGGCGGACAGAAAAAAGAGTATTTGGATAAAACATTAAAAGAATATAGATCTGGAAAAAGATCAGGTAATGAACAAGCCCTGATAATGCAAAGTGTTTCTTCTAAATTAAATGACGCAGAGATCGAAGCTCTAGCAAACTTTATACATGGCTTATACTAATAATAAGATGATTTCGTGTAGATTTATTTTTTTTGTATCTTTATTTTTGTTGATGTCATGCAATGACAATCAAGTTAAAAATACTTCAATCATTCAATCTAGCCTAGATAATAAGAGTCCTTATCAGGAAGGAATCCATTATGAGTCACTAGATAAACCTTTTGCCACTAGAGATCCTTCCAAGGTAGAAATAATTGAATTTTTTTGGTTTTCATGTGGGCATTGTTATAACTTTGAGAGATATATAAAAGCTTGGAAACAAGGATTGGCAGAAGATATAGATTTTTATAGATCTCATATTACTTGGAATGCTCAAGCAGAGACTCAAGCTAGGATTATGTATGCAGCTAGGGCTTTAGGGGTTGAAGAGGAGGCTGTTGCAGGTGTTTTTCATTCTATACATATAGAAAATCAATTGATGACTGGTCAGTCAGAGGTAGAAAGTTTTTTTAGAGGCTTAGGAATTTCAACAGAAAAATATAGAGCTATTAATTCTTCTTTTGGTGTAAATAATGCTTTAAGCCAAGCCAATAAAAGAATGAGAGGTTATGATCTAAGAAGTGTTCCTGCATTTACAGTAAATGGTAAATATAAAGTTGTCCCTACAAATGATTTAAGTTCGACAGAACTATTGAAAGTTTTAGATTTCTTAATTGAAAAAGAGAAGCTTTATTTAGCAAAAAAAGATTAGAGAATTTATCCGAATGGGCTTTCCAATTTCTCCTATCTTTATACCGGCTAATCGCTTGGAATGGGTAGAAAAGGTAAATAACTCTAATGCAGATGGTATTATCTTTGATTTAGAAGACGCCATTCCTAACGACGAAAAGGATTCAGCAAGAAATGATCTTTTTAAATTTTTAGAACAACATAATACTGAAATCACTTATATCATCCGCATAAATGATTTAAAAACTGAAGCAGGCGTAAAAGATTTAGACCTTCTAAGAAGTTCTTCTCTTATAAACCCTTTAATAATGGTTCCGAAAATAGAAGGGCCGGAAGATTTATCGAAAATTAATTTAACCTTAAGATTTATTGCATTAATAGAATCCCCTCTAGGATTGAGAAACTTAAAAAGTATAGCCGATGAAATTAAGGTAGAAGCATTTGCTTTTGGGCCTGCCGATATGAGTAAATCTTTAGGGAGTTCAATGGACTGGTCTTCGTTGTTATTTTACAGAACAGCAATTATCCTAGAAAGTAGCATTAAAAATATACACCCTATTGATGGTCCTTTCATGGATGTCTCTTCAGAAAATGGTTTAAGGGAAGAATGCAAACTCTCAAAATCATTAGGTTTTAAAAGTAAAATAGCAATTCACCCAAGTCAAGTAGATATCATCAGAGAAATCTTTCTGCCTTCAAGTCAAGAAATAAGAGAAGCCAAAGATCTGATCAAGAAGTTTTATGATTCTGGAAAGGGAGTAATTTCTATAGACGGCCAAATGATTGATAAACCCCTAGTAGAAATTATGGAAAAAAAATTAATATTAGCTGGTTTAGATCCAAAAAAACTTATTTAAAGATAGAGGTGTTTAATGGTTAAAAAGACAAAAGAAGTAGGCCCAAGAAGATACAGAGAAAGTTTTGGTAGATATTTTGAAGAGTTTACAGTTGGAGATATTTATGAGCATAGGCCAGGCAGAACTATTACACAGTCAGATAACACTTGGTTTACTCTGCTTACAATGAATCAGCACCCAATTCATTTTGACGAAGAGTTTGGTAAAGGTTCAGAATTTGGCAGAACTCTCGTTGTCAGCCCATTTACAATAGCACTCATGGTAGGTATGAGTGTAAGTGATATTAGTCAAAAAGCAGTAGCAAATTTAGGATGGACAGATATCGTACTTCCTCACCCTCTATATGTTGGAGATACATTGTATGCTGAGTCTGAAGTTATAGAACTTAGAGAATCAAAATCAAGAAAGGATGATGGAATAGTAACAGTTAAAACATTAGGAAAAAATCAAGATGATATTCTTGTTGCGTCATTTCTTAGATCTGCATTAATTCCTAAAACTGGAAAGGCAGTTGAGGATAAAATTAACTACTAATATACTTAAATAATAAAACTATAGTCAGGAGAAATATGGATATGCAATTTGCGTCACTTTGGGAGTCTACAGCAGATCAACTGGGAGATCATCCTGCTTTGGTTTGTGGTGATGTTGTTACAAGCTGGAAAGATTATGACGATAGAGCTGCAAGATTGGCAATGCTCTTGACTGAGAAAGGTCTTGGAGATGATTCAAAGGTAGGTATTTATCTTCATAATTGTAATGAATATTTGGAAGCCCAGTACAGTATTTTTAAAATAAAGGGAGTTCCTATTAATGTAAATTATCGTTATAAGGCCGATGAACTAACTTATTTATTAGATAATTGTGATGCTGAGGCAGTATTTTATCAGGCTTGTTACTCAGACCAGATTGATTTAATAAAATCTAATTTACCCAAAGTTAAGGTTTTTATTCAACTTGATGATAATACAAATCCATTACTAAGCGGCTCTGTGGATTACGATGAAGTGATAGCTGGCTATGAGCCTATGGAAAGGATAAGAAGATCGGGAGATAATATTTATATGTTGTACACCGGAGGCACAACAGGAATGCCTAAAGGTGTTATGTACCAACATGGCCCTTTTATTAATTCTATGTGTAAGACTCTTAAGGGAATGGGTTTTGATATGCCAGAAGATCCTAAAGATATAGGTAAAACCATTGACTCCTTAAAAGAGGCAAAAGCTTTACCGGTAAGCTTAGTTGCCTGTCCATTAATGCATGGGACTGGAATGTGGTTAGGTTCTTATCTTCCGTTGATTATGGGAGGATCAGTTGTCACTACTTCTAATTTAGGTTTAGATTCTAACTTGTTATGGAAAGAAGTTGAGAGAAATAAAGCTACAAACATGACTATTGTAGGTGATGCTTTTGCCAGGCCATTATTAGATGAACTAGAATCCGCTAAGAATAAAGGGCAGCCTTACGATATATCTTCTCTTCAGTTAATGATTTCTAGCGGAGTTATGTGGAGTTCAGAGGTGAAAGATGGACTACTTTCGCATCATGACATGGTCCTGATGGATGCTTTTGGTTCTACAGAAGGAGGCATGGGCAGTTCGATGTCCTCTAGAGATTCAAAACCTAAAACTGCTAAATTTTCTATAAACCCTGGAGTTATTATTATTAATGATAAAGGGGAGTCTGTAGAGCCAGGTTCTGGTGAACGCGGTAAGCTGGGATTAAGTGCAATGGTACCTCTGGGTTACTATAAAGATCCCATTAAATCAGCGGAAACTTTTAAAGAACACAATGGAGTAAGATATAGTTTTCCTGGGGACTACGCCACAGTTGAACTTGATGGAACCATAAATCTTTTGGGGAGAGGAAGTAATTGTATAAATACAGCTGGAGAAAAAGTTTATCCAGAAGAAGTAGAAGAGGCTATAAAACTCCATCCCAATATTTATGATTGTTTGGTAGTGGGACTTGAAGATAAAAGGTTTGGGCAGAAGGTAGTGGCCTTAGCTTCTTTCTCTGGAGAACAAGAGATTTCTGAACAAGATCTCATCATCCACACTAGGGAACATTTAGCAGGATATAAACTTCCAAAAGATATAATCTTTGTAACAGAAGTTGAAAGGGCGCCTAATGGCAAGGCTAACTATAAATGGGCTAAAGAGGAAGCTGAGTCTACTTTAAGCTAATTCATACTTTAATGAAGGTATCTGAAGCAATTAAATCTAGAAAGACAATTCGCTCTTTCTTGGATACTGCCGTAGAAAATTCTCTTATTAAATCTATTCTAGAAAAGGCGGCTAGAGCTCCTTCAGGAGGAAATCTGCAACCTTGGAGAATCTTTGTCCTTAATAAAGATTCCATGAGTAGATTTAAAGTCTATTTAAATAATAATTCTGAGCCAGATATTCCTGCCTATGATATTTATCCAAAACAGCTAAAAGAGCCATATAGATCTTCAAGATATAAGGTCGGAGAAGATATGTATTCTTTGTTGGGAATAAAAAGAGAAGATAAAGCAGGTAGATTTGCTCAATTAGCAGAGAATTATAATTTTTTTGGCGCACCCGCAGCTTTTTTCTGTTTTATAGATAAACAAATGGGACCTCCGCAATGGTCAGACCTCGGCATGTTTTTACAGACATTTATGCTGTTAGCAAGAGAGGAAGGTTTAGATACATGTCCTCAAGAAGCCTGGGCAGTTAGACCAAAAGTAGTCACTGATTTTGTGGGTGCCGCCGAAGAGTTAATGTTATTTTGCGGCATGGCAATAGGCTATAGAAATAATAAAGCAAAGATAAACGATCTCAAGACTGAAAGAGAGCCCATCAACGATTGGGCATATTTTATAGATTAAACCGTTCTATTGATTGAGATACTTTCTCGCTACAACCCACTTATGTATTTCATCAGGACCTTCATATATTCTCATAGTTCTAAGGTCAGCAGCCATTAATTGCAAAGGCAATTCTTTAGTTACTCCCATAGCTCCGTAAGATTGCATTGCATTATCAATTATTTCTGAAGCCATATCTGTTCCATATACTTTAACCATACTAGCTTCAGTTCTTATATCAATTCCTTTATCTTGTTTTATTGCAGCATCTAAGACCATTAATCTCAGCGCATGGATTTTAGTTGCTGCGTCTGCTACCCACCATTGTATGGTTTGTCTTTCAGCAAGCTTAACTCCAAATGTTTCTCTTTGATTTGATTGTTCTATCATCATAGAAAGAGCTCTTTCAGCCATTCCTATGCACCATGCAGCCATTTGCAGTCTTCTAATAATTAATCTATTTTGCATAGGCGCAAACCCTTTTCCTTCCTCTCCTAATAGTTGATCATTCGGAATTCTGCAGTCTTCTAAGACTATTTCAAAATTACTTGCCCCTCCAATTAATGGAATTTCTCTTTCTAGAATATAACCAGGAGTATTCTTATCTATTATAAAAGCTGACATACCTCCTCTAGTTCCTTTTTTTGAATCTGTAACAGCTATTAATATAGTGAAATCAGCTTCATCAGCTCTTGTTATCCAAATTTTTCTTCCATTTAATATCCAGTCAGAGCCATCTTTAACTGCTTTTGTTGACATGGAAGATGGATCAGTTCCAGCTCCGGGTTCAGAAATAGCTATAGCAGATGACATTTCTCCTCTTGCATATGGCATTAGGTATTTCTGTCTTTGCATGTCATTTGCAGTTTCAATCAACATATGGAGATTAGGTGAATCAGGAGGAAAAGTGAATGGAACTGGTGTAGAGCCCATAGCCTCATTTACTCCTACCATGGCAATTGCCGGCAAATTCATTCCGTCATATTCTTCCGGAACATCTAGACCCCATAGGCCCAATTCTTTGCATTTCTCTAATAAAGGAGTTTTTTCTTCAATATTTAATTTACAAACACCTTCTTTTGCTTCTCTTGCTAATATAGTTGGCTCTAGAGGAATTAACTCTTCTTTTACAAATCTACTGACCGTATCTTTTATCATTTGATATTCTGACGGTAATTGAAAGTCCATTTTGTCTCCTTATAGCTAAAAAAGTTTATTCAAGTCTTTATTTTTTGTTTTAATCAATCTTTCTACCCAGTCATGAAAGATCTGACCACCTCTTTCATTTCTTCCAAACAAAACTTTTTCTAATTTTCCAGTTTTTAGTCCTTTTTGTAGTCTAAGCCCTGTTGCATAATCTTCTTCTTGAACAACAAATTCTAGAAATTTAAATTGTTCTTCTGCTTCTTTTATTTGTTTTTTATTAGGCTTTTTTTCCATTAAGTAATACTGCATGGTAAATGATTCTTCAGGGGATTCCCCTGGCATTAGTTGGGAAAGTAAAACGCTTCTTCCCCCTGCGTTAAATGAAGCAATAGAGATATGCGGAAAAATTGTCCATACACCAGTCATTAGAATAGAAGTAGGCACTTCAGAAACTGGAGAATTAGTATAATCTTTACCATCGCCAGCAAAATCATCCTGATCAGGCAATCTTGAAGGAGAAATAACTCTTTGATGAGGACCCCATTGGTAGAACATAGCTTTATTTGATATCTCCGTTCCAAAGGTTTCACTATGAAGAACTGGTAGATGATAAAGATCTAAATATCCGTCATAGGCAACTTTCCAATTAGGACCTTTCACCATTCGTGTATCAAATATATGCCAATTTTCTAATCCAAAATGTGCCAGCATTTCATCATATCCGGACAAAAAATCTTGTGTTGAAAGAGTTGTTTTCTCATCTAAATTAACCCAAATTATGCCAGCTTTCTCAAGAACATTTAATTTTAAAAGACCATTACATTCCTTATCAAGATCTCCAAAATTTTTATTATCCGCTATACCAATTAAATTTCCGTTTTCATCATAAGCCCAGCCATGATACGGGCATCTAAATGATTTCGAGTGTCCAAAGCCTACTTTCATCATTGCTGCCCCTCTATGTCTGCACATGTTCAAGAAGGCATTTAGCTTTCCTTTAGAATTTCTTTTTATAATAATAGGAATTCCTACTGCCTCTAAGGCCTTAAAATCACCAATATTTGGCAGTTCTTTGGAAAGGCCTAAAACTAAGGGAAGTCGCTTAAAAATTTTTTCTATTTCTAGATTCCATCTATCTAAATCATAGTAGTTAGATGCCGGTATTTCTACAATATTCTTTGCTAATTCTAGAGTGCCATCCTCGGCGTGCTGACGGTTTATTAAAGCCATCTTTTCTAGGCTAACTCTACTCATAGATTATTTTATTCCACATTTCTTTAAGTATAAATTAATGCCGATTTAAGACAACAGGGCATAATTCTTCTTAAAATTTATTTTTTACTTCCAAATTTTGGACCTGACTTGTCAAGCGCAATGAAGCTTTTTTTAACTAATTCATTAACCTCAGATTCTATTTTGCCAATCATCTTTCCTTGCAACATAGTCAAAGCTAGGAAATTCATATAATCATTTAAAGATTTATCGGGTATAGCACCTACAGCCCAATGCCTTACAGCTAATCCCATTGTTCTTACCATAATAGAAGTTAATAGGTCTACTTTAACCCAAGATTGCAAAAATTTATCTTCGTTAATCTCTTCTAAAGCTACCCTGTAAGTTTGATCTCTAATATCATTCCAAGGATGGCCTATCATATATCCGCCACTTGGGTTGATACTTAAAGTTGCTCTAGCATAGATCTTTTCTTTTATGGTTAATGTTGCAATAGTCTGAATAATAAAAAGAAGTCTTTGGACTCCTCTAATCCCTTCTTCTCTTTGAATGCCTCTATGAATATCTACCCATCTTTGGTTTACGGCTGTTGAAATCAAATACTCTTTATTTTCATAATAATGATATAAAGTCTTCAAAGCCACTCCGCTTTTTTTTGCCAAGTCTCTCATGCTCAACTCTTCATAACCTACTTTGGCTAACATTTCCCTAGCTGTAGATAAAACTACAGCTCTTCTTCTTATTTGATTCTCTGTGAGATGTTTCATGAGACAAAAATCCTTGTAATATGATTTAAAATTATAACAAGTTATATAAATTAAGTTAAAATGTGTAAAACTTTAAATTTTTACCTACTTTAAACAATATGAATCTAAAAAGATACGCTGCCAAAGGTTCTTCTGGAGATAAAACACCTGAACCATATCTAGAATATAAAAGAATTTCTAAAGAAAGATATGTATCTCAAGAATTTAAACAAAAGGAATGGGAAGGAGTTTGGACAAAAGTATGGTTTCAGGCAGGGCTAGAAAGGGACGTAAAGGAGCCTGGAGATTTTTTTACCTCAGAAATAGGGAATCTTTCTATTATTATAATTAAGGGAGATGATAATAAAGTCAGAGCATTTTATAATGTTTGTAAGCATAGAGGTACTCAATTAAGGCATCAGAATTGCGGACATGTTGATTCTTTAAAATGCCCTTTTCACGCTTGGGAATATGATAGACAAGGTAATCTTGCTTCAGTTCCAGATGCTGAGACTTTTCCTGCGGGCACCAAAGATTCTAGCCTGAATCTTACTTCCATTCATTGTGAAGCTTGGGCAGGATGGATATTTATATCCTTAAACCAAAACCCTATACCTTTTAAGTCGTATATTTCTGATATCAAGAATCAATTAGAGCCATATCAATTTGAAAAAATGGATCTAATTTTAGATGTCACGGTTGAGTGGAACTGTAATTGGAAAGTAGGAGTGGATGCTTTCAATGAAAGTTATCATGTCATGGGTACTCATCCACAACTATTAGATGTTTTAGATGATCAGAATGTTCAGATAGATTTATATGAAATACATAATAGATATTTGGTTCCTTTTGGAACGCCTAGTCCTAGATTAAAGAACAATGGAGATATTAGTCCTGCATTAGCTAGCTACATGGATCAACAAGGACTAGATTCAGATAATTTTAAAGGAACTGCTCAAGAAGTTAGAAGAGAGATTCAGTTGTTTAAAAGAAAAAATTCCCACAAAGAAGGTTATGACTATTCAGGACTTAATGATGATCAATTATCTGATGATTATCATTATTTAATCTTCCCAAATTTATCGTTAAACATTTACTCAAATAACATGATGAGTTTTAGACACAGGCCTCATCCAGAAGATCCAAACAAGATGTTTTTTGATGTTCAGATGTTTCAAATGGTACCAAAAGGAGAGTCAGAAGGAAAAAGCCATAGATCTATAATTGCAAAAAATATAAGAACCAATGAAGTAAATAAAAACCTTAATGTGAAACAAAATGAATCTAAACCTGGTCGAATAGAGCATGTTTACATAAAAGAAGGGACTGAGCATACTCTTGGTCAGGTGATAGACCAAGATGCTTTTAACTTACCTTTTGTTCAAAAGGGAATGAATAGCCCAGCCTATGAAGGGCTTTGGTGCGGCAGTCAAGAAAGAAGAATAATTCACTTCAATACAGTAATTGACGACTATATTGAAGGCAGACGTTAAGTCTGCCTTCAAATAAATTTTTTAAAAGTGAACGCCCTTAGTGAAACCGCCGTCCACAACTGTATTTGTTCCGGTTATGTATGAAGCTGCAGGACTCCCAAGAAAAACAACTGCATTAGCCACATCTTGAGCTGCTCCCATTCTTCCAGCGGGAATTGAAGCTAGAGTAGCATTATAGAAATCTTCCATATTATCTTTTATAAAATTCCATCCTCCACCCTCAATGTAGATAGGGCCCGGACAAACCACATTACAATTAATTCCTGATGGGGCTAATTCTTGAGCTTTTGTAGAAGATAGATTAAGTAAAGCTGCTTTGAGTGCTCCATAAGAGCCAGCTCCTGGTCCATTTTCAATGGCAGTTGTTGTAGAAATAATAACTATACTTCCTTTAGATTTTGTTAAATCCTCAGTCACAGTTTCTATACCTCTTACAGTTCCCATTAAATCTACTTCGAAACAAGCTTTCCATCCATCTTCAGTGTTGTTACCTCCTCCGGCACTTACATTAGCAACAAATAAATCTACTCCTCCTAGATCAGAAGCAGCCGAAGATATCCATGCTTTGTAGGAATCTGCATCTGCTACATCTGCTACTCCTCCAACTACTTTAGTTCCATGAGATGACAAAGCTTCAACTGCAGAATTGACTTCGTCTTCATTTCTTGCACAGATTGCTACATCAGCACCTTCTTTAGTCAAAGTTTCTGCAACAGCTCGTCCTATACCTTTACTTCCCCCGGTAACTATTGCTTTTTTTCCTTTTAATTCTAAATCCATATTACTCTCCAATTTAATTACATTTTATTTTAATACTTCTTAAGGGCGTTATGTTGTAATTTCTATAAAATTATTTTTAATAAATAGAATTAACTTATATCCGATATTGCCCTTACTGGATTTTTACCATTCCAGGACTTAGAAATTTCTTCTATATATTTATAAAAGTTTATTAAATCTAAACTTTCTTCATAAACTTCTATGAAATGCTTAATCCCCAAATCTGATCCATACCAAGAAAATTGCATTCCATTCCTAGATTGCACTCTTGAGTATAACACTTCTTCAAAACCTCGACTTTTTAAAGAACTTCTTTCTTCATCAAAGTTAGAAGCCATCCAAGCAATATGGTGTATGCCTCCTAATCCATTTTTAGAGGACAGTTTCTCATCATGATCACATATTAGTTCAATCATAATATTATTATTCCATGCATAAGCTGATGAATGGTCATATATTTCATGAACTCCTTTTACCTTACTTTCCATAAGTTTTATATGTTCATTTACAAAAAAGGGGCCTATGGAAAATCTTTTAGACCAATCTTTTGCAGATTTAACAACATCATCTACTTGATACGCAATTTGAATTATATTGCCTGAGTTAAAAAAATTTTTATTCATATATGAATAATATATGCGAAGATTACTTACAATAAAAGTAGTTAAAAATATAACGTGTTATAATTATTTAAGCTTTTTTAATAAATTTTATAAAAATGCCAACCAAAAAAGAAGTACAAGCAAAATTCTCAGGACCATCTGCAAGGGATATCATTGCGTCAGATAAAAAACCTGCAGAGGACTTTTTGTTGAAAGAAGAAAATGACTTTCAAGGAGATAAGGACATAGACTTTACTAGATACACTTCTCAAGAATTCTTTGATCAAGAAATGTCTTTAATGTGGCCTAAAGTATGGCAATGGGCTTGCCGTGAAGAGCATCTTCAAAAAGTAGGTGATACTTATATTTATGAATTTGGTAATTATTCTATCATTATAGTGAAATCTAAGAACGATCTATTACAGGCTTTTTTAAATACTTGTTCACATAGAGGAACAAAAATATGTCCTAATGAAGGATCTGGTTCTTTAAAATTCTTTCGCTGCCCATTCCATGGTTGGTCATGGAATTTAGACGGCACAATTAAAAATATACCAGGAAATTGGGACTTTCCTCATGTATCAGACAAAACGCATGGCCTTCAAAAAGTTAAATGTGATGTCTGGGGAGGTTTTGTTTTTATAAACCTTGATCTAGAAGCTGGACCACTGCAAGAATACTTAGAAGTATTGCCAGATCATTTTGAGAAAACGCCATTAGAAAATAGACACATAACTTTGCATATTGAAAAAACTTTACCAGCTAATTGGAAAGCATCTCAAGAAGCTTTTCTTGAAGCTTATCATAGCTTTGAAACACATAGATCTCCAAACGGTGCAAATTGTCAATATGATGTTTTTGGAAAAAGAACAAGTAGGTTTTTGCATAATAGAGGAACTTATAGTCCTATGGCCCTAGATGATTATCCTGGAGATGAATGGAGAAAGCCTCCATTAACAGAAGAAGAGATACTCAAAAATTTCGGCATAGTAGATCTAGAAACTACTTCGGTCCCAGATGGAGAAACTGCTAGAGAAGTCGCTGCTAAAGAAATTAGATTAAATTTAGGAGATAGACTGGGTGTAGATTTATCTAACTATAGTGATAGTTTAATATTAGACTCTATTCAATATCATCTGTTTCCTAATATGTTTTTCTTTCCTGGGATTACAATTCCAATGTGTTATAGATTCAGGCCTTTAAAAAATGATCCTGAAAAAACTATATTTGATATTATGTTTCTTAGTCCACTCCCAAAAGGAGCAAAGCATCCAGATCCGCCTCAACCTTATAAAATAGATATTCATGAATCTTACCAAGATATATCTGAATTAGGTCTACTAGGAAGAGTTTTTGATGAAGACACAAATAACCTAATCTTGCAACAAGAGGGTTTTAAAACAAACAGAAAAAAAGGACTCACTTTAGGGAACTATCAAGAATCAAGAATAAGAAGAATTCATGCAACATTAGATGAGTTCTTGAAGGCTAAAATATAGAGATTAATATTTAATATGTCCTCAAGTTTTGTTTCAGAAAATAAATTACCAAGGAAAACTAAGTTTTTTTATGGTTTATCCGAGATGCCCATTTCTATAGCAAATGTTCCGCTCACTGCTTTTATTCCAAATTATTATGGATCTGAACTTGGAATTCCTTTGGCGTTTATAGCAACAATTCTATTAGTAACCCGTTTATTTGATTGTATCTCAGATCCTCTTATCGGATATTTAGGGGATAAAACTAATACTAGATGGGGAAGAAGAAAGCCTTGGATATTTATGTCTGCTCCCATAATATTCTTTGCAGTTTATAAATTATTTTTTCCTGCAACAGACGGTTCGGTAGATGGAAATTATTTATTTATTTGGTTATTAGTTTTTTGGCTAGGTTGGACTATGCTATTAATCCCTTACTATGCTTGGGGGGCAGAATTGTCCCCTGAATATAATGAAAGGACTAGCATTGCAGCTTGGAGAGCGCAGATAGGCATGATAGCTAATGTTGCAAGTAAGGTTGTTCCTACTTTGGCGCTTCTTCTTTTTGCTTATGGGGGAACAAGGGAAGTTATAGAAATGATAGGTCTGGCTGTATTAGTATTGATTCCTATTACTATAGGTGCCACTTTATATAAAGTGCCGGAATCAAAAGATTATAATGAAACTCGCATACCTATAATGCAAGGGCTTAGGGCAATGTGGGGAAATCATCCATTTAGAGTTTTAGTGCTTGCTTTTGGAGTTTGCTATATCGGCATGAACCTATCTACGGCTGTATTTTTATTTTATATTCGAGGAATTGTTCAAGAGGAGGAAGCAGGTATTGTATTTTTGCTCTGTTATTATTCTTCTTTACTATGTGGCATTCCATTTTGGACTTGGGCTTCTAAATATCTAGGTAAAAATAAGACTTGGGCAGCAGGCTTAACCTGTTTTGTTGTTGTAACTCCTACTTACCTTTTTTTAGGTCCAGGGGATTTTCTTTGGACCCTTCCTGTTACAACAATATGTGGATTTGGAGCAGGAGCTACCTATGTGATGCCCCATTCTATGAAAGCAGATGTAATAGATATTGATAGATTAGAAACAGGGGAAGATAGAACAGCTCTTTTCTTTGCTGTTTGGTCTTTTGTAATGAAACTAGGGGCAGCTTTAGGTCCTGCTCTAGCCCTAGCTATGTTATCTTGGTCTGGTTTTGATTCAACACCAGGCGCCTATAATGGACCTGATCAACTTTTAGGTTTGAGATTAATATTTGGACTTTCTACCCCAATATTTTTTGGCGCCACGGCAATAATTATGCTTTTTTATCCCATAACAGAAAAAAAACAAATTGAAGTTAGAAAGAAAATTGAGGAACAAAGAGCTATGCAACCTGAGTCAGGCTAAATTTATAGGAAGAAGAGATGCAATTAAAAGAAAATCAGTGGCAAATAGGAAAAGTTAAGATAACTAGAATATTAGAAAGTGAGGGAGCGTTTGGATTATTTGTTGTTCCCGAAGCTACTCCTGAAAACCTTGAAGGTATGGACTGGTTAAAGCCGCATTTTGTGAATGAGAAATGGGTGCCTATGGTCAGCATACATGCACTTATTATTGATACTCCATCTAAAACTATTGTGGTAGATACTTGCTTAGGTAATGATAAAAAAAGGTCAGTTCCTGGCTGGAGTGATCTGCATACCAGTTTTATAGATGACATGAAGGGTGCAGGATATCCTCCCAATCAGGTAGATGCAGTTCTCTGTACACATCTTCATACTGATCATGTTGGTTGGAATACGACTCTCATTAATGGAAAATGGGTGCCAACTTTTAAAAATGCAGAGTATTTGTTTGCTAAGGATGAATGGAAATATACAGAACAACAATCTTCTAAAGATCCTCACTACAATGAATTCTTTATTGACTCTATTGAGCCTATAAAGGAGGCGGGGCTAATAAGATTTGTAGAGACAAATGAGATTATCTGTGAGGAGATAACTTTAGAGCCTACCCTGGGTCATACTCCAGGTCATGTAAGTGTTCGCATTGAATCGGAAGGAGAAAAGGCAGCTATTACTGGAGACTTTCTTCACCACCCATCACAAATGGAGAAATTAGATTGGGAGTCAATTGCTGATTGGGATGCTAATTTAGCTAAAGAAACTAGACGTAAAAAGCTAAAGGAGTATTCAGAAGAAGATATATTGGTTTTTGGTACTCACTTTGCAAGTCCTTCAGCAGGCAAAGTAATAAAAAAAGGGGACCATTTTGAATTTGATGTTAAATAAAAAAAGGGCCACTTCTATGTGACCCTTTAGTAAGTCAACTATCTAATCATTGGGGTAATTAGATAGTTTTCAATTAAACTACTAGAATTCTCTTCCAATAGTTAAGCCCATTTCTCTAGGCGGAGATGCATAACGAATCCCCCAATTTGATGAGAAAGCAACATGGACTTCTGTATATTCTTCATCTGTTAGGTTTTTTCCCCATAGAGTTGCGTACCATCCATCATTACCTTTGTATCTTACACTTGCATCAACAAGTTTAAATGAGGGATAGTCAAATAACCCTGGTGTATTTCCATATTGCAATTCAGGAACCTTTCTATAGGACATTCTTCCAGTAACATATCCTGTGGATACAGGACGATCATAGGTTAAAGCTAGATACAAAGACTTATCAGCAACACCTTGCCATTTAGCAGATTTGTCATCTGTGCCATCACCATCGAAGTCAATTAAAGATTTATATGCAGTATCTAATTTACCAGCATTTATATCTAAAGCTAAGTAGTCCCCATCTGTAAATGCACTTTCTGCAAGAACAGCTGTTAATTCAACTTCAAAACCTTTTGCTTCAGATTTTGGAAGGTTTCTTAAAGCTTGATAAGAGTCTCCTGCTCCAGCAGTTCCTTGAGCATTATCACCTGTTATTCCTGAGTGATAAGTTCTTACTAGATCTTGTATATCCATAACAAAGTAAGTTGCATTTACTCTGAATCTTTCAGAGTCATACTTAATTCCTATTTCAGTATTCTCTACCTCCTCTGGATCAAAAGTCCCTGGATTTTGAGAATAGAGTAGATCATTATTTGATGCTCTAAAATTAAATCCCCCTGATTTAAAACCTGTAGAAATGGTACCGTAATAAAGCAAATTATCAGTAGCTCGATGTTCTAGAGTCAGTTTATAGGATATATCATCTACGGTTAGAACATTCTCTACATCAAAAACTCTGTTATTAGGTAGTCCTGCAGTAGGAGTTTTTTCAGTTGAGTAGCAAGTGTAACCGCCATTATATGAGCCTTCCCATTCGGAGCTCCCAAAAGGATAGTCCAGCCAGCATGATCCTATATTAACCATAGCTAATTTGCCGTCTTTTTCCTCATCACTCCATCTTAATCCAGCTATAACATCAGTCTTATCTGATATATGGAAAGTACCCTCACCAAAAACACCTAAAGTTTCATGCTCTAAGATTCCTACTTGGGCTCCACCAACATTTTCAAATCCTGGCCTTCTTGGATTTCCATTTGGATATCCATATTTTTGAGGTGAACCACCGCCTCGGCTGTAACGTTGTTCAATGTTTAAGACTTCTTGATTAAATATGTTAATACCCATGATGTAATCAAATTTTTCCCCTTCATTAGAAGCAAATCTTAATTCCACAGAAGATTGCTCATGTTCTGTTACGGTATGGTTTTGAACATCAAGAGCAAGATTTGTCGCTCCATCAAAGTCTGTACCAGAAAGTTTATCTAGTTCTCCTGTTGCTGCTATAAGAGTTACAACTCCACTATCAAGTGTCCAATTTGCTTCCATAGTGAAACGATCTCTTTCATCTTCTCCTATACTTGCGAATGGTTCATTGTCTCTAAAGGTGTCATGCCAACCATATCCTGTGCTTAAAACATGTACGGAGTTTTTATAGTTTTCTGGAGAAGCTAGACCTAAAGCTGAAGTAGAACCCCCATCACCATCTCTTTCATAATGGTCAAGAATGAAAGTAATATCAAAATTATCTGCAGTATAAGTAACAGAAGGTCTGACTATAGTTTCTTCTTTATAACCTATAGTTCCTCCATTATTCAAATCATTGATGTATCCATCATAATCATTTGCATATATAGCTAAACGACCAGCTAAGTTTTCTCCTAATGCTCCATTTAAAGTCAAAGCCATATGTCTTCTTCCATATTTCCCAAAACCGACTTCTATTTTTCTGGAAGTTTCCATACTCGGCCTTTTACTGCGCATAACAATAGCACCCGCTGTAAAATTTCTTCCAAGAACGGTTCCTTGAGGGCCTCTTAATATTTCAACTGATTCTGTATCAAATAGGTTGAGGATACCCCCGCCACGTTGACCAATATAAACCCCATCTACTATAGTTCCTACAGCAGGATCTAAACTAGGGATAGATCCTGTTGTGTATAAGCCTCTTATTCCTAATCTTTCAAATCCTGGAAATGTGTTGACTTCTCTAAATTGAGCATTAGGTATCATTGCACCTAGGTCTCTTGTTTCTAGTGCAAACATAGCTTCTATTCTATCTTCCGATATTACAGTAATAGCAATTCCGGTATCTTGAACATCCGTACCTTGCACTTTCTTTTGTGAAGTAACTACTAGTTCTTCTATAGCACTCCTGCTTTCATTCTCAGCCAATAAATAAGCTGAAGAAAAAAAAGATAAAAAAGTAAAGGTCAATAACTTATTTGTAAGGTTAAATAAATTCATAATTTCCCCATTTGAATTAAAATATAATTTGGAATTATTATAACTAATTATAAAAAAAAATCAAAACAAATAGTTTCGTAATAGGAATATCCTTATAACAATGCGTATAAGAGGGTTTTATAAAAATAACATGTTATTTTTATTAAGTATAACTGTAAATAAAATTATTATAACAAGTTATATTTATTAACATTTTTTATTTAAAATAAGGTATTATAATTTTTTATATTAATGAGATTTTAAATATGGATCTTGGAATAAAGGGCAAGAAGGCGATAGTAAATGGTGGAAGTTCTGGCATGGGAAAAGGGAGTGTTATAGCTTTAGCTAAGGAGGGTGTTGAATTATATGTTTCAGCTAGGGGTGAAGAAAGATTAGTAAGAGCATGTAAAGAAATAGAGGAACTAACAGGCTCGAATATTACTCCAATAGTTGCTGATCATAGTTCTGATGAAGGAAGAAAATTAATTTTAGATATATGCCCTGAGCCCGATATTCTTGTTGGCACATGTGCCCCCCCAGTTTTTACTGGTGATTATACAAAAGTTTCAAATGAAGCCTGGCTTGAAACACTTTCAGTAGCTTTATTGAGTCCTGTTCAGTTTATGAAAGAATTGGTACCTGGTATGTGCAACAGGGGTTGGGGAAGGATAGTGAATATAGGAACTGGAGCGGCTAAATATCCGGCAGAAGTAAGAATACTATCAGGCCCTCCTAGAGCGGCCCTAGTTAACTATGCTGTAGCAGTTGCAAAGAAAGTAGCAAAGCATAATGTATGCATTAATAATCTGTTACCTGGTATGCATATTACAGACCCCATCATAGAAAGGTATACCAAAGCTGCTGAAGAAAATGGTACTTCTATGGAAGAAGAGATTCAAAAGTTTGTAAAACAATGGCGAATTCCAGCAGGTAGATTTGGCGACCCTAATGATGTAGGCTCCATAGTTGCAATGTTTTGCAGTGAATTTGCTAATTACACAACGGGACAGAGTCTTGTTGTAGATGGCGGAGTAACGAATTCAACCTTTTAAAAAATAAGAGAAATTCATGACTGAACATATACTATTCGAAGTAAAGGATAAAGTTGCAACAATAACTCTCAATAAGCCTGAGAGGAAGAATGCTTTTGATAGCGACATGGTAGAAAACTGGGTTAATGCTCTGGAGGAATGTAAAGAAAGAAAAGATGTTTCAGTTGTTATATTGACAGGCGCTGGAAAATCTTTTTGCGCTGGAGGAGATGTAAATAATTTAGGAGCTAATACTAAGCCTTCACCCATGGACACAAAAGACCATTTTCATGATGGTCTTCACAATATTGCTAGATTGACAACCTCCATAGATAAACCTTTTATAGCAGCTGTTAATGGTCAGGCAACTGGTGCAGGAGTTGATATGTCATTGCATTGTGATATTAGGTTCGCTTCAGAAAGTGCTATTTTTTGTTCTACTTACACGCGATTTGGTCTAGCTCCAGGGAACGGAGGAACATATTTTTTACCAAGAATAGTTGGAACATCGAAGGCGTTAGAATTATTTTGGTCTACAGATATAATAGACGCAGAAGAGGCTTTAAGAATAGGCTTAGTAAATAAAGTTTATCCAGATGATGAATTAATGGAAAAGACTATTGAATGGGCTATCAATGTGTCTAAGAAAGCACCTATACCCGTGCGAATGATAAAGAGAATGGTATATCAACAGCAGAATATGGACTTAATTTCAAGTCTTGATCAAATCTCATCTCATATGGTTCCCGTAAGAGCAAGCGAAGACCATAAAGAAGGGGTGAAAGCTTTTTTTGAAAAAAGGGATCCTGAATTTAAGGGCAAGTGAAATATAGATGAGTACTAAAAAAGACGAGCGGCATATTTCTTCTTCTCCTACATGGGACAATCCTAAGATAGAGGGACATAAATTAGAAGGTAATATTTATACATCAAAGGAAGTCCTACAAAAAGAATTAGACTACCTCTGGCCAAATGTTTGGCTACTTATGGGGCGAGCTGATGAAATTCCAGATACAGGAGACTATCAAACAGAAGAATTAGGCAAAGAAAGCTTTATTATGGTTAGGCAAAATGATCTTTCTATTAAGACTTTCTTTAATGTTTGTCAGCATAGAGGGGCAAGACTAGCTCATAATCCTATAGGCTTTAATGAAGCTTTTAAATGCCCTTATCATGGTTGGACTTGGGAGCTAGATGGAACTTTAAGTCACGCCCAGGATTCTGAAGACTTTCCTGAAGGAAACCCTTGTGGAAAACTGACCTTACAAGAAGCTAAGACAGAAATTTTTGCAGGCTTCATATGGATAAATATGAATCCTGAATGCAAGCCACTCAAAGAAGAGCTGGGACCAGTATGGGATGACTGGAAGGCCTATGAGATCCATAATTGGAAAAGGTACCAGGCTCAGACAGTTAACCTTCCCTGTAATTGGAAATTAGTTTTAGATAACTTTAATGAATCTTATCATGTGCCTACAGTGCATGCTCCATTAGGCACTGAGGCTGAAAAAAAGAGAATGGCATCCGGTGTCGATACTGACTACAAGAATACTCAGTTTGATCTTTCTAATCAAGGCCATAATAGGATGATCATGAAAGGTGGATATGCTAAAGGAATAGCAGAACTGCCTGGAGGAGAAATAGGAGAACCTTTAGCTTCGGTTATGAAAGAATGGAGTTTGAATCCCAAAGATTTTAAAGGAAAGGGTTTAGAAACTAGAGAAGCTCTTCAGAAAGCTAAAAGGAAGATAGGGAAAGTAAAGGGTTACAGTCATTATGATAATTTAAGAGATGAACAGTTAACTGACGCTTTTCACTATACTCTTTTCCCTAATTTTGCTGTCTCTTTATGGGCCGATGGTTTTCATTTTTTAAGAGCTAGACCTCATGCCACTGATCCTGAGAGATGTGTGTTTGATAATTGGTGGTATAGCAGTCAACCTGAACATGAAACAGCTCCAGTGAGGACAACAGTTGGAATTGTAGAAAGAGAGGAAGAAGTAGAACATGATGTTTTTGAATTAGGAGAAAAAAGTTGCGGTGTCACTATTGATGGTGATATTGCAATGTTTCAAATACAACAAATGGGCGTTAAGTCTTCAGCTTATAAGGGAGCCTATTTATCCGGACAAGAATCAAGGGTATCAAGGTTTCATGAAATGATAGATAACTTCATAGAAAAATATTCAAAAGACTAACTTTTTTCTATTCTTATCCCGACCTTCCCATCCTTAATTTTTACTGGATACGTATTCAGAGGTTTTTTTGTTAGATTTCCCTGAGGACAACCATTTTTAAGATTGAATCTTACTCCATGAAGGGGACAAAATAGGTAGTGACCTTTTTGCCTTCCACCTTCTAGTTTTGCAAAAGCGTGAGTACATTTATTTTGCACTGCATAGACTTCATCTCCCACCCTGCAAAGCAAAATGCTTAAATCATTAAAAGGAACTGCAATATTCCCTTTTTCAGGAATTTCGTCTAAATTGATTAAGTTTATGTAGTCTTCAGGCATGGCAAAGATCAGGAATTATAACGAGTTATATTATTTTGACAATGGCAGCCTCTCCCAATAAAGTAATTAAAATTAAATATAAACTGAATTATGAATAAAGAGATAGAAAAAGTTCCTTCACTTAAAGAATTATCTGATAGAGGGGCAATTGAATATTTATTAAAAAGGCATAGCAGGGGAATAGATAGACTTGATTTGGATTGTTTACTTTCTTCATATTGGGAAGATGCTCAAGTAGATTATGGTGGCTTTAAAGGTCTTGCTCATGATTTTGCAAGAAAGGTAATACCATCCCTCGGGCAAAAATATAAATTAACCCAACACAAGATTTCAAATATTTTAGTAACTTTTAATGATGAAGAAGCTTTTGCTGAAACATATGTAACAGCCTATCATCTATATAAAGAGGAAGAAAAAGAAATGACTTATACAGGCCGCTACATTGATAGGTTAAAATTCAAAGATAGGCTTTGGAAGATATCACATAGAACTGCTGTAATGGATTGGAACAACATTAAAAAAGTTGATCAAGATTTGACTGGCAGTTTTGAATTATTAGCTAAAGGATCTCATTTCCCCGAAGACCCTTTATATAAAAAACTAAAATAAAAGGAGAATATATGTCGAACGATATAGAGAAAACTTACTTAGATAAACAAGAGATATATGAGTTAGCTTGTAAATATATGAGAGGTTTGGATAGATGGGACAAAGAGCTGCTTGGGTCAGTTTTTCATGATGATGCTTTTTGTGAATATGGTTTTCATAATAGTGATGCAGCCACTTTCGTAGATTTTTGCATGGAGGCTTTAGGAGGTCATATATCAAATCACCACATGATAGGACAGATGTTGATTGAGGTTGACGGTGAAGAGGCTTTTGGAGAAGTATATTTTAATGCTTACCATAAGACGAAAAAGGAAGATGGCTCTTTTGAGGAAGTAATTATAGCTGGAAGATATATAGATAGATATGAGAAAAGAGAAGGTTTATGGAAAATTTCATATAGATCAGAAGCAGTAGATTTTACAAGGACACAAGATTGTAATGAACCTTATTATGATACTCCTGGAGGACAGGCTTGTATTAGAGGAAAAAGACAAGATGATAATGTCTATGATAAAGAGAGAACAAGAAAGAGGATTTAGGTTATGAAAAGACTACTAGTAACCGGCGCAGCAGGGGGAATAGGTTCTGAAATAGCAAGGCACGCAGGAAATCTAGGGTATAAGGTTGGTCTTATAGATATAGACCAAGATGGATTAGAAAACCTAGCTAAAGAGATTCCGGATGCCATAGCATTACCAACCGATATTTCAAATGAAGAGTCTGTTCAAGATAGCTTAAATAAATTTAATGATTTACCAGATGCCTTAATAAATTGTGCAGGGATAGTTAGGTTTGGTAGTTTATTAGAGCAAAGTGCTGAAGATTTTCGTAAAGTATTTGAAGTGAACCTATTGGGCTGTTATATCATGAGTTGCGCCTCAGCTAAGCTCATGATTAAAAAAGGCGCTGGGAATATAGTAAATATAAGCTCATTAAGCGGTGGGAAGCATCCGGCCATTCATGCAGGTGCTTACGCTTCAACTAAGGCAGGAATGGTAATGCTATCAGAACAAATGTCTTTGGAGTGGGGCAAAGATGGAATTAGAGTTAATGCCATTTCTCCAGGTTTCATAGATGCGGGGATGGCATCTTCACATTATGCAGATAAAAAAGAGAGAGAAAAGCGAGAGAAGATGGTCCCAATCCAAAGAATAGGTACAGCAGAAGATATTGCTAAAGTAGCTATGTTTTTACTTTCTAATGATTCTTCATATATCCATGGAGAAAATATTTTGGTAGATGGAGGAGTGATAAATAGTGTCTTAGCAAATATTAGCAGGTCCTAAGAACATAAATTAATAAATATGTCTCAGATTAAAGAAAGTTCAATATTAATTAGCGGAGGTGGCTCTGGTATAGGAAGAGGAGCGGCTATTTATTTTGCTTCTCAAGGAGCGAAAGTAACAATCTGCGGACGCAGAGAAGAAAAATTAAAAGCAGTTTCAAACCAAATAGGAACTAACTGTGTCTTTGTGCAAGCAGACATTACTTCTAAAGAAGGAAGGTTAAAGGCAATATCAACTGCTTTGGAACACGGCAAAGGTTTAGATGCCTTGTTGAGTATAGCCGGAAATATGTATAGAAAGAATCTTGAGGATTTAGAGGAAGATAAGTTAATAGAGATTTTCCATTCAAATGTTATTGCAGGCATGATGCTTTCTAAAGAATCCATTCAATATTTAAAAGAATCAAGTGGATCTATAGTGTTTGTTAGTTCTGTTCATACAAGAAGAGCTTTTACTGGCGCATCTCCTTATGCAGCTTCAAAAGGTGCTTTAGAAACTCTTACTAAGGTTTTAGCATCAGAGTTAGGCCCTTCAGGAGTAAGAGTAAATTGTATTGTTCCTGGGGCTGTGCCGGGTGAAATTAATCAAAGAGCAGGTTTGTTTAGTGATACAGAGGCCAAAATTCGTTTGGAAAAATTAATACCTGAGCATAGATTAGGCAGAATAGGCACCGCTGAAGAAATAGCGAAAGCCATTGAATATTTAATAACTGCTGACTGGACTACCGGAGCTATTTTAGATGTGGACGGCGGTTTGGGTTTAGGTGCAATAAAGGATTAACCTAACCTCAGAAGTTTCTTTGCATTTTTAGCAAGATATAAAGGTGTGGCCTTTAGAGAATTTATATCAGGCTGGTCCCAACCTAAGAAATTAGTTCCTAACACCTGCCTATCTTTACCGACGATGGTTTCTAACAAATCTAGAGAAGGTGTTTGATGAACATGATTATCAAACCAGATTAGTTTAAGTTGCTTAATAAACTCGCCTTTTTCTTTAATCCACTCAGGTGAAGTATGCCTAAATTCTGCCGCTAAGGATAATCTTCCAGCAAGGAAAGCAATATTACCTCCACCATGACTTATACAGATATCTAAATCAGGATGTCTCTTCAAAACTCCGCCAAAAATTATATTCCCCAATGCAATAGTCTCATCATTGGAAAATCCTACTGTTAAGTCTAAGCTGTAGCTATCCAATCTATTATCTTTATATGGGCCGTTTATACCTTGAGGAGCAGGATGAATGAATAAGGGAACATCAAGTTCTACAAAAGCCGCATAAAGCTGATCCAGATCAGGTTGATTAAAGCCCAAAGGAAAATCAGTCCCTATATATCCTCCCAATAACCCTAATTCATTTATAGATCTTTCAAGTTCTTTAGAGGCTTCTTCAGGATCTTGCATTGGAAGAGAAGCAAATCCACCTAATGACTCAGGGTACCTCATGATAGTTTCAGCCATAATATCATTGTGGAGCTTGCAGTATTTAACAGCAGATTTACTATCAATAAAGTGAAAATAAGTTATAGGATTAGGAGACAGGACTTGGTAATCTATACCCATCTTTGCCATAGCTTCTAGCCTTAAGTTAATATCCATAAAAGGCGTTTTTCTGTATCTGACGCCCTCTAATTTATAGTCTCCTACTCTAAACCAAGGTATATCAAAGTTTCCTCCTATTTCAGGGCCATAATCTTTAATAGAATTGAGAGTTTTTTCAAAAACAACATGAGCATGTATATCTATTACGTTCATTAGAGTATCTAAATTATTACCAATCTGTACCTTTAGATTTCATAAAAGTCTTAATCCAAGAGTGATAATTTTGGACTGCCGGCTCATTCCTTCCATATACGAAATTGTTATTTTTTAGTTTAGAAATATTGCCTTGTATCTCTAATCCAATTTTATAATCTTCATCTTTTACAGCTTGAAGTACCATGTCACTGAAATTTTTACTTATAGCTACCTGCTCATCATTTTCTGGTTTTTTAGATGAAAGAATAGTTTGCCTAGTAATTGTTCTACTTGGCGAGTTTGTTGGGAAAATCTGACTTACTAAACAGTGATCACCAAGAACACCCGATATTGAAAGGTTTGGGAACCCAGAATGTATTAGTCTAATATTCTCTAGAGGGTTCCAATCTTTTTCTGGTTTTTTAGCTAATTCCCCTAACGATTTTCTGCCGAAAGTTAATCTTTGATGCGGGCCATATGTATCGAGAACCAATAGATTGCCCACGGTATGTTTTCCAACAGTTTTTCCATGAAGTTGATTATGATGATACGCCTCAAGATAACCATCTAAAGCTACTTTCCATCCAGGCCCTTCCAATTCTCTTTGATCAAAAATATACCAATCTCTTAGATTTAGAGTTTCTAATTCAAGAGCAAAATCACCTAGCCAGGCATCTATCTGAAAATCTACTCCAGGAGTTAGTAAAACCCAAATCAATCCTGATCTTTCTGAACAATTTAATTCTATTAGTCCAAATTCTTTTTTATCTATTTCTCCAAAGGTACTTTCTCCATACATACCAATTAATTGACCTTCATGATCATAAGTCCATGCATGATAAGGGCATATAAAAGATCTTTTTTCTCCACTTCCCTCTTCACAAATTTTTGATCCTCTATGTCTGCAAACATTCAAGAAAGCTCTTGCCTTCAGATCTTTTCCCCTAGTAATAAGTACGGGTGTGTCTAGAACTTTCATTGCGCGATAACACCCATAGTCTGGAAGCTCAGAGCTTAAGCATAAAGCCAAAGGAAGTTGCCTATATATTCTTTCCACTTCATCTTTATATCTATCTTTGTCTATATAAGCTTCTATAGAGTTTGACATAATATGATCAGCTTGGTCTGTACTATGATTTTCATAATGATGAAGTGCCCTTTTTACAAGAGACATCATTTCTTCAGAATGTGTGCTATTTTTACTCAATCTTTATATTTTTCTTTAAAATTAATCCAGGCAGGAACTTTTTCTGGTATATCTGCCATAACATTTTCTCCACCTATAAATACTCTTAATGGATTATTAAGTTTCTCTGTATATTCAGAAGTTTTTACATAGTAAACAAAGTTAATGGTTCTTTTTAGAAATTTCCATGACCCTTCCTTTCTTGAATATTCATCATCATATTTCATTGCAGCTAAACTTACTTCGCCATTTGGGGTTGTTTCTGCATGACTATATACAGTCCCTGAAGCTAAATCTGAATCTTCAGATTTAATCTTTATATTTGCATCGTGAGTCCAGTGAAATGAAGGACCTCTAGTTTTTAAAATATCAACGTACATATCTAATATGTTTTGTCTTCCATTGCATTTCATAGATCCATTGGGCGAGTCAAATGCAGCATCTTTTGTGAACAATTTTTCAAGAAACTTGATATCTTGCTGATCGCATGCAATAGCATAGTTAGATATTAACTCTCTAATAGAGTCTTTGGACTCAAGCCTATCAAGGCGCTCCATAATCTCTTTTGTGTTATCCATCATTCCCTCTGAAATTTATTAGATCTATTTTTTATTCAGATTGTACAGAAAACTTAGATAAAGATTTAGCTGAAAGGATTTCTATCCAATATCCATCAGGATCTTTAATAAATGCTAATCCCTTCATCTTTCCATCATCAGGTTTTTTAATAAACTCAATGCCTTGTTCTTCAAAATTATCGCAAGCTTGATATACATCAGGAACACTAATTCCAATATGTCCAAATCCCCTGGGTTCTGTATTCCCGTTATGATAGCTAAAGGAAGGGTCATTTTCAGTTCCCCAGTTGTGAGTTAGTTCCAGCATAGCCTTTTGATTTAGGACATAAGAAAACCTTTCTTCGGGACTTTGAGGTACTTTTTCATTCTTTTTAAGATAACCTAAAAAATATAATGAGAATTCCATTTCAGAAAAATCAAGTTTCTTTAAGAGGGACATTCCTAATGTGTGGACATAGAATTCAAGAGA
Organism: SAR86 cluster bacterium; assembly: GCA_029268615.1. Classification (NCBI taxonomy): domain Bacteria; kingdom Pseudomonadati; phylum Pseudomonadota; class Gammaproteobacteria; species SAR86 cluster bacterium. The sequence continues at coordinate 83,648 of JAQWNM010000017.1, forward strand.
TTTCTCAGGATCTTTAATTCTCATCATGGTTTGATTAAAGACAAATTCTTCAGTTCCAATTGCTTTAGTTTTTTCTAGTTCGTCCATAATTTCTCCCATTTATAGTTTCAGCCTGAAAAGATTCTTTCAAGTAACACTTAATGAATATTATCAAGAAGATGCCTTTATAGAAAATTTCTTTATAAATTAAATTTTAGTAAAAAGTTTTTTTTGTTGCAAAAAGTAATAAAAACCTGATAGATTAAGGATCTATTTGTAAGTTAAGTTAAGTTTCGTCATCATTTGGGGAGTAAATATGCATTTTAATAAAATAAGTGTGGCAATTGCCATCGTTGCGAGTTTTATTGTTTTTCCAATTTTTTCTGCTGAAAGTTCAGAAGGGGCTTCAGTCCAAGTCGAAGAAATAATGGTTACAGCTCGTAAGAGAGAAGAAAGTCTATTAGATATTCCAGAATCTATTACAGCTATTTCAGGTACAGATATAGATCGTCAGAATATAAAAACATTAGACGATGTTGGTTTTTTAATACCTAACTTGAATTTATCAATGAGAGCCGATGGATTTCCTAATGTTTCCATAAGAGGTCTGGGTTCTTTTGGAAATACTCAAGGTGTAGGTTTTTACATTGATGATGTTCAGTTATTTTCTGATGCCTCTTCAAGATTTGGAGACTTGGAAAGAATCGAAGTATTAAAAGGTCCGCAAGGAGTTTTATTTGGGGGCAGTAACATAGGTGGCGCCGTTAAATATGTTTCAAAAAGGCCTACTGCTGGTGAAAATACAGGAAGAATAAAAGTTCTTGGAGGTGATCAAGGGGTAATAGATACTGAAGTGAGCGCTAATTTATCTCTAGGTGATGAATGGGCGATACGTTTATTTGGCTTCACAAGAGAAGATGATGGAATTTTAGTTAACCCTAGAACACCAAGAGTAAATGGTGGAAGAAGCTTGGCTGATCCAGATGCTGGCGCCTATGATGAAGAAGGCGTAAGGCTTTCTTTGGCTGGTCCAATAGGAGAAAATGCATCGTTATATTTTACGTATAGAAGAAATGAGTATGATGGTCCTGTAAATATGTGGACTAGAGATCTTGAGCTCCCACACTCATATTCAAATATACTTGATACAGGCATAAATCCTTATCATAAAAGAGAAACAGACGGGTATAGTCTTGAATTAACTTTTGAAAGAGACGGATATGATATTACATCTCTTACTTCTTATACAGATACTTATAGTGAAAGATTTACAGACGTAGATTTAATGCCTGAGTTTATTTTAGACTTTCTTAGACCAGAAGATATGGAAGTTACTACACAAGAGATTCGCTTTACATCAACTAATGATAGCAATCTTCAATGGATTGGTGGATTCTATTACTCTTCTTTTGAAGAAGTAATGCGTTCTACGCAATTATGGCGTGATGCGAGAGTAGATGCAGCTGGAAATATTACAGGAGCTTTAGGTTTGGCTATTGGGTCACCTACAGGTGGCGGAGTGTGGGCAGGACAGATACCTACACTTGCTGAAGAAATGGATACCTTAGCTTTACCTTTTGAGTTTAGAGATAGAGATAAGGTTCACAAATCAGCTTTTTTGAATATAACTTATGATTTATCTGATCAATGGGAATTAGGTTTAGGAGCAAGAATAGATAAGTGGGAGAATGAGTCTTCTAATTTAGATACAGGTTCTGTTGGTTCTGTAGGAGATACTGAATTCTTGCCAAGAGTCTCTTTAACTAGGAATTTAGATGACGGATCTATAGTTTACTGGACTAGTTCTATAGGTATGGAACCAGGAGGTTTTAATGGTGTTGATTTACCTGGAAAAGCCGGCAATTTATATAATTTTGATTCCGAAGAAGCTATTCAGCATGAGTTTGGCTGGAAAGGATTAATTATGAATGGTCAGGGTTCAGCTTCAGTTGCAGCTTTCTTTATTGACTATTCAGACCGCTTAATTGAATTTCAAATCCCTAATCCAGATGGAGGAGGACTTATTGAAGGTATATTCAATGCTGGAGATAGTACTCAGTATGGTATAGAAGCAGAAATGTCCATTAAGGCATCTGAGTTTTTAACTGTCGGAGCATCGTTTGGTTTTATTGAAGCAGAGTGGGATGATAATACTATAATACAAGGCGTAGATATGTCAGGTGAAACGCCTCCAGTTGTGCCGGATAATAGTGCCGCACTAACAGCTAGCTATTTGAGACCTCTTGATAATGGCATGAATTTCATGTTTGATTTTCAAGTTAGTCATAATGGAAGCTTTGAAGGACTTCAAGCTTTTAATCCAGTCACTAACCCTAGTTATACTTTAGCTGGATTGCAGATAGGTTGGTCACTGAATAGTTGGGAATTTATGCTAAAT
>JAQWNM010000018.1 GCA_029268615.1 SAR86 cluster bacterium
AAAGGTCTATAAAGCATCTGGTTATTTACTATGTTTATAATTTTTTATCTGACAGAATTATCCAAATGGTATTGTTTTCTTGATCTATCTTGGCTTTGTAGAATGCATGAAAAGTGCTATTCAAATAAAATTTAAGTAATAAAATAATTGTATGAATAAAAATTTGAGACTTCCACCAAAAGAACGTCAAAAACTCTTAGAAAAATTCATAGTTAGTGCTGTTGCTCAACGCGGGATTTCAAGAGTAACTCACTCACATGTTGCCGTATTAGCAGACGTTTCAGTTTCAACCGTCCATTTTTATTTTAAACGACGCGAAGACCTAGTTTTTGCAGCAATTAAACAAGTGGAAGATTTTCTCATTGAGATTTTTACTCTAAACCTTGGACAAAATTCAGTTGTAGGCGCCATGACCGATCTGGCTGCAGCTTTTGTTCAAGAAGGCTTTGATAACCCTGAATTGATTCAGGTGTGGCTGGATTGGAGTGCGGGCATTAATCAAAGTGTATGGAGAGACTATCAAGATTTACTTAAAGATCTTCACGAAAGAGTTCGTAAAGTTCTTGCAAGAGGTAAAAGAGAAGGTATTTTACCCAAGGATTTTAATACTATGGCTGCAACAAGACTCTATATAGGGTCTGGACATACATTACAATTAATGATATTTGACGGGGCCAGCAAAAAAGACTTAGTTATATTTCAGAAAAATATGTTGCGTGCTATTTTTCACTCAGGTGACCCTATCCCAAATATCTAGACAAAGAAGCAAAGCTTATAATCTCATGGTAACTAAGCAAGTGCTGAATTATGATGGGTTAAGACAAATAAAAAATTTGCCTGACTTCGTTTTATTAAATCTAGCTAGCTACTTCTTTCCAAACAAAAAACTTCGTTACAATAATAAAACTTAGAATTAACCATATACTAACTCCTAGAGTCGTTGTATTCAAAGCTAACAAAGAAGTTCCATCATTTGCAATATCACGCAAACCAGTAGCAATAACGCTTAAGGGAAGTGCATGAGCAAGTGGTTGTATAAGTTCAGGCATGGAACTAATCGGGAAGAAAATACCTGACAATACAAGTTGAGGAAAAATAACCGCACCAACTATAGGCCTGATAGCTTCTTGAGTTTTTGCGATACTTCCTAAACAAAATCCTAAACAAAGAAAAATAACAGTGCCGAGCACAACCATGCCATATAACGAAAAGAAACTTCCTACAATTTTTATATCTAAAAGTGCTATTGCGAGACTAAGAACTACTGAAATTTGCATTAGGACAATTGCCATTCGGGCTAGAACAATTGAGATAATAAAATCTTTCGGCTGAATAGGAGTTACAAAAAGTCTTTTTAGGATTCCGCGACGTCTATATTCAACTATGTTAAATCCGCTACCAGCGATACTTAAATTCATCAACATAAAAGCCAATAGTCCGGGAAGTAAGAAATCAATGTAACGTTGAGGTCTTGCTTTAACATCTTCAACCTTAAGACTAAACATCGGTTCTACGTTTCTTATCTCTCGCTCGATTGAAAGTAAACTTGCATTAAGCACTTCTTTAATCGCCTCAATCTGTCTTACTTGTGAAGCATCTAACAATAGTTTTAATTCACCATTTTTTTTAAGATAATCAAAGTTTTCTGGTATTACGATAATGGCCGTTTGATCTCCCAAGAACAACTGATTTTTAAGATTGGATTCTTCTCCTTCTGTAATATTAAAGAGAGGGTCCCCCATAACTAGTTCAGAGAAGTTCTTGGATATGATGGTGTTAGAGTTATTTACTAAACCTATATTTATAGGATCTGAGTCTTCTCCTGAAAATAAAAAAGCTCCTATAAAAGCTAGAGGAAAAAAAAGACTAAAGACGATTGATTGACGGTCTCTTAAAAAGATCTTTAAAAATACTTTTGCTAAATGGAGTTGTAAACTTGTAAACATCTTAATCCTTAAGTTTATGTCCTGTAAGAGTAAGAAATACATCTTCTATATTTCCACTTAAAGATTTCTGATGAGATTCTGAAGTATATTTCTTAATTAAGTCATGGGGAGTATCTTCGGCAATTATTTTGCCTTTATCCATAATTGCGATTCTACTGCATAGAATTTCTGCTTCTTCCATATTATGAGTGGTTAATACTATTGTCATCCCAGAAGTATTAAGTTCTTTTACAAGACTCCAGAGATTACGCTTCGCTTGCGGATCTAAACCTGTAGTTGGCTCATCTAAAAATAAAATCTTTGGATTATTAACAAGAGCACACGCAATGGAGAAGCGTTGTTTTTGGCCGCCAGAAAGCTCTTCAGGTTTAGCCTTGGATTTATCAAAAAGATCTACTTTTTTTAATAATTCATCCGAATTAACTTCTTGAGAGTAAAGCTTACTAAAAAGAATTAGTAATTCCGTTAAATTAAGCTTATCAAAGTATTCATTTGCTTGAAGTTGAACGCCTATAATTTCTTTAACTTTAAACGTATTCTTGCTCACATCAATGCCATTAATTAAGGCAGAGCCACCGTCAATATCATTTAATCCCTCTAGCATTTCAAGTGTTGTAGTTTTACCCGCTCCATTTGGACCAAGAATTCCGTAAACCTCGCCAACTTTTATACTAAAGGTGACTCCATCGACTGCATTAAATAATTCTTTTTTATTTCCAGGTTGCGGATAAGATTTAAGAAGGTTTTGTACTTCAATAATATTCATACAAATCTTGTACTCAAAGCCTTCTTGAGAAATTAGCAATACTCATAGCTGTTTCATCGCTTATTTCTATACAACCCAAGAATATTTCAGTTCCATGTATACTTCCCATAACTTGACGACATTGTGCATCTACATTAGCTTCCCTTAGTAACCTATAAAAATTAATACCTTCATCCCTTAATGGATCGCACTCATTAACAATAATATAAGTTGGAGGCAAGCCTTTCACATCATCCAGCGTGCAAAAACCAGGCCATGCAAGGGGGTTCTTGTTATTGAATTCTTCAATTCCATAAACTAAGGCGCCATGAGAAACACCATGCTCACTGTGAAGGCTTAATAAAATTCCTTCGTTTTCTTCCGAAGAAGGGTTTTCTGGTAAAGGCCATTGGCCAGCTATATATGGGCAAAGAGGATACAAACCTGAGATTAAATTTAAAGCGCCTTCCTGTTTAAGACGAAGTCCAGTTGCAATGGTTAAATTTCCGCCGCCACTTTCACCTGCAATGATAATCCTACTAGGATCTATATTAAGTTCACTGTTATGACGATGGATCCATTTAATACCTGAAACGCAGTCGTTTAAGCCTGCGGGGAAAGGTGCTACTTCAGGTGCGGATGAAGCCCATCTTGCGTTTCTAAAATCTACCATAGCCACTGCAACACCTTGCCTTGCTATGCAACGGCCCCATGCTGAGTAAAGCTCATCAAAACAAGAGCTCATTTCCATCCCTCCTCCGTGAATATAATAGACACAAGAAAGAGTTTCATCGGTGTCAGGTCTAATGTATTGAATTTTTATCTTATTGCCATCTGGATTAGATTTAAACTCTTTTGTAGAGGTAACAAGACCAGCACTTGGAATAATTTCTTTGTAATGATCAGAATTATTAATAAGTTCCATTATTTCTTTTCCTGCTATCGAATCATCGGTTTTTTCAAATTCCATTATTTCTTCACGAGACTTAAATCCAGATGGTTGTACTGAATCAAATTCTAGTTGCCCAAATACATCTTTTATCCTTCTATCTATCCTTATATCATTCAAAATTTTATTAGTCATAAGCACTTCCTTGATTAGATTCAACCATATCACATAACTTTACTCACCTTCGAATATTAGCTAGAGGAAATGAATATAGGCTGGAAAGTTAGCCTTTAGCTCTAGGTTTTCTAAATCAATGGGGAGATTGAAGGATTATATCAGATCATATTTTGCCTTTCTTAAGTTTTAACCTATGATGAATAGAAGATTTAAGAGGCCATTATGATGAAAAAACTACTCCTACTCTGCGGACTGTTGATAACAACTAATGGCTGGACAGAAGATGATGGTGCAAACAAAGAATTCTTATCTTTTCTAGATAGCGAATGGCAATATAGATTAAGCCAAAGTCCTGTCTATGCTACTGCTATGGGTATTAAGGGCTATGAAACTAAATGGAGAGATAATTCATTAGAGGCTATTAAAAAAAGAGTTCTCCATATAGAAGCTACCTTGAAGAAGCTCGAAACCTTCAATGCTGAAAACCTTTCTGAATCAAATCAATTAAACCTGCGATTATTTTCTCAGTTAACCGCCACTGATCTAGAGATCAGTAACTTCAATAGACACTTATTGCCCTTTGGTCACAGAGGCGGCGTACAACTGGCCCATGAAGATTCAGAAGTTATTCCACTGAAATCTTTCAAGGATTTTTCTTTTTGGCTTGAAAGACTAAAAAGCCTAGATAAAAGAATTAATCAAACTATTACTTTAGCTAGAATAGGCATACAAATGGGCTATAAACCGCCCAGAGTATTGATGAACAGAGTTTATAGACAGATAGCCTTACAAAGCCAAAGTAGCGTCTTGGATAGCCCTTTCTATAAAATTTTTAAAGACTTACCAGATTCGATATCTAATGCAGATCAAATTATTCTTCGACGTAAAGCCAAAAAAGTTATACAAGAGTCAGTGATACCCTCTTATGTATTACTAGAGGAATTTTTTAAGAAAGAATATTTGGAGCAATCTAGAGAAACCGTTGGTTTGTATGATATTCCAGATGGCAGAAAATTATATGAGGTACTGGCAAAATCGTTTACTACCACACAGCTTTCTCCTAAAGAAATTCATCAAATAGGGTTGAATGAAGTTAAAAGAATAAGAGCCGAAATGGAAGTTGTAATTAAGGACCTAGAATTCGAAGGTTCTTTTAAAGATTTCTTAACATTCCTAAGAGAAGACGAACGATTTTATTATAAAACTTCAGAAGAATTATTTGAGGGCTATCTTGCGGTTTCAAAACGAATTGATCCCGAATTAGTAAAACTATTTGGCAATCTTCCAAGAACACCTTATGGCTTGAGAGCTATTCCTGAGGAATCTGCTCCAGACACAACCACAGCTTATTACATGTCTCCTTCTCCGGATGGGTCAAGAGCGGGCTATTATTATGTAAACCTCTACAAACCAGAAACTAGACCTAAATTTGAAATGGAAGTTCTTTCTGTTCATGAGGCTGTACCAGGTCATCATTTACAGATTTCTTTAGCTATGGAAATGGAAGAAATGCCAATGTTTAGAAGAGTCAGCCCCTACACTGCTTTTGTTGAGGGGTGGGGTTTATACAGCGAGAGTTTGGGTTACGATTTAGGGTTATACAAGGATCCATACTCTAAGTTTGGTCAACTAACCTATGACATGTGGAGAGCAGTAAGATTGGTTGTAGATACTGGGATACATTATTTTGAATGGGATAGACAAAAGGCCATTGATTTCTTTTTAAACAATGCTGGCAAATCAGAACTAGACATTGTTAATGAGATTGATAGATACATAGTCATGCCTGGACAAGCCTTGGCATATAAAATTGGTCAAATGAAATTCTTAAGCTTGAAAGAAAAAGCTAGAGCAGAGATAGGTAAGAATTTTGATATCAGGGGTTTCCATGATGTTATTTTAAGTCATGGAGCCCTTCCCTTAAATGAAGTTGATTCTCTCATTACAAACTATATAGAAGAAAGTAAGGACTAATAATCTTTTCTTTATTTCCTCTTTTTTCTCCAAGTCCAAGGAGGAATTGCATCACTTGAAGACCATACTCCTAATTGATTTGTTTGAGCTAATGTTTGATCTGTATAAAAGGATTTATCCGTGACATGAGCGTCATAAACCCAAGCCATGCCGTTGGAGACCATCATCCTATTGATGTCTTTACCTTTTACATAAATTCTTGCAAGGTCTCTTTTATAACGATCTTGTCCCGAAATATCTGCATCTATCAATTTAGTTTTTAATAATTCTTTTAAAAATTCGGTTGATTCTCTACCGATGGGTTGATCTCTTTCAGGTGCATCAATTTCCAGAAGTCTTATTTTATGAATTTTACCTTTATAAGAGGCATATACTGTATCTCCATCTACTACTTTCGTTACAGACATATCTTTAAGATATTCTCCTGAAACACCGCCAGCAAAGAGCAATATAAGAGATAGGACTAAGGAGAGGTTCATTGTTCAATGTGAATCAAAATTTCACTAATCACTTTCTCTGGCTTATCAACGAATAACCAGTGATCTGCTTCTAACTCAATATTAGTGTAAGGGCCTTTCATAAACTCAGCCATCCTATCTACAGCTACTCTGCCCACAGAAGGATCTTGGTTTCCCCATAGAAAAAGAGTGGGTGTCTTTACTTCTAAGCTGTCAATACTGTCTAGATTTGAAAGACCATTATCTCCTAAAACCCGATACCAGTTTAATGCTGAGGTCAATGCTCCCGGTTCACTGAATACATTAATATATTCTTTCATCTTTTTTGCTGACATACCCTCAAATAATGTCTTAAGGGCACTGAAGTTATTGAAGCTGAAGACGGTTTCCGGTAGCCAAGGAGTTTGAAAAAAAGCGACGTAACTGCTTCTGTCCTGTTGATCAGGGTCATCTTGTAACGCCGCACTAAAAGCTGCTGGATGAGGAAATGATAAAGCAGTCCAACTTGTTATCCTTGAAGGATTAGATAACACAGCTGACCAACCTACAACCGCACCCCAATCATGACCTATTAAATGAAATTCTTCTGCACCTATAGTATCTGCTACTTCAAACACATCATTGGTAAGCTTAGAAATTATGTAGGAGTTTAGCGTTTCGGGTCGAGCAAGCGGACTATATCCACGTTGATCAAATGCGACCACACGATAGCCAGCTTCTTCAAGTGGTTCAATGAGATCTACCCACATAGCTGAAGTAACAGGGAATCCATGTAAAAGAATCGCCACTTTCTTAGAAGAGTCCCCATTAAATCCGGCTATTCTTGCCCTAAAAGTCATCTCCCCTGTACTTATGTTGACTATACCGTTCTCTATATTAGAACTGAAGGTTGGAAGGTCTTTTGTAGCATTAGTGTGAGAGAAATTTGAATCCATTGATTGCTTTGAACCTACTGTAAGAATTATCAACAGTAAGAGGATTAGTAGAAAAACTCCTAGAAATAAATATTTAAAGATTCTTAAAGCCATAATTTCTTCATATTGCTCTTCTTATTAATGAAGTTTAACCATAAAAATTACTCGCTTAGACTATGCGCGTCTTAGCCTATAGATAGCAATTAAGTTTATTGTCATAACGCAAAAATTATCTATCTCATCGTATAAATTAACATCAACATCGACAAATTCATGCCCTTTCTTCTCATAAAAACTATTTATAGACATTTCAGCAACAATATTTGTATTAAAATTGACCGGTCTAAAGTTCTGAGAAGTAGTCTCTAAATGAAGCCAAGGGTTCATAGATGCATTTCCTGCCAAAGTCCAATTTGAACACCCCAAAAGAAAGGATAAGTTAGCAAATCCTACTTTTAAAGGCTTTAATAAATCAGGTAAATTTTTATCATTCTTGAGATAAATTAATGGATCTTTACCACCCCAAAAGAAATTAAAAGAATAGCACCCATCGTCTTGTAGTCTCTTCCAGACATCAAAACTAGCCTTTGGAATTTCCTTACTAGAATTAATTAATGGATCATTTCTTCTCTTTGGAGGGCTTGGTAATTCTTTGGTTATAGAAAAATCTGCTGAGGCACTTACTGTTTCATCCGACCTATACAATGTTGCCTTGATTAAATTCTTTTCAATAATTGAAGAATCAACTCTAAATTCTTCTTTATCATATAAGGGCGAAGTAACCTGACATTTAGCATATCCTTTAGATAACCAATCAACCCCCCAAACTTCAATGATTGGGTGAGCAAGATAAGATGAGATTGTCACTCCAGGCACCAGGCCTCCTTTAAAGCCAAACTCTTTAGCTATTTTATCTTCATGAATCTTATTGTCTGAATCTGGAGCTGTATTAAAGGCCTCCTCAGACCAAGATGATAATTCCATAATCATAACTTCTCCTTTAACCGGTAATACATGAAGTTAATAAAACCTGACAACAATATAGAAGAGAGTTATCACTAATAATAATTTATTCATAGTCATCTCTTTTATCTAATTAAATAATGAAAATTAGTCTTTATTTGGTGCCATTGTTGAAAATTAGCTTACCAGTAACACCATTATTCTTTAAATGGATCAACCATCATAGACCTAAGAGTATTTGAGAAATTACCCTCCACCCCAATATTTTGAATTTTATCATTTTCTTTCTTTGGCCAATAAAAGGTTTTAAAAATATGATCCCATAAAATTAAGTTATTACCATAATTATGATTTGCAATTTCACGTTCAATGTTGTGATGCCATCTATGAAGTTCGGGGCCTGAAAATAAATAATTAAGAATTCCTTGTTTTTGATTAGCATTAATGTGCTGCCAATAGCCATGGACAGTGCTAAAGATTGTAACTAACGCAATTATTTTGGCTTCTGCTCCTAAAAATAATAAAGGAACTACTCCGCAAACCTGAAGCAGCGTTACATCAAGGTAATGAAATCTTGTCGCATTAAACCAATAAAGTTTTTTTGGATTATGATGAATTTTATGAAATCTCCATAATAAAGGAACTTCATGAGAAGCTCTATGAAACCAATACAGCCCAAACTCAGAAATTATTAAAGCAATAACTAATTGAAATACTATATGTAACTCCGTTGGCCATATTTTTAGACCACCTCCAGCAAGCTGGATAGCCATCGATGCAAGAAAAACCTGTAATAATTGACTCTGCAGCAAAATATAATTCACTAAAAAAAGACTAGAATCAGGAAAAAAATTTTCTTTCAGATTTGGCTTCCATTTCTTGAATAATGGGACAAAAATTTCGCCCAAGAACATAAATATCATTGAACCCAGAGAAGCAAACACTAAAACTTGTAATGCACTGTAACCTGATTCTATAAATGAAATTGAGAGACCTATAACAGTAAATATGCAGATTAAATATCCAAATCTAGAAAAGAGAAATCTCATATCTCAAACATGACTTTTGTGGCTATATTTCCATTTTTAGCTAGATCAAAACCCTGCTTATAATCTTGTATCTTACATTTATGACTAATAAATGTATCTTGATCAATAATATTCTTAGATAAAATTTCTAGAGAATTCAGAAATTCTTTACTTGAATAAGCCATAGAAGTTGTGATTTCAAGTTCACGCATTAAAACTGACCTAAAATTTATTAAGGCGTTTTCTTTGTGTAAACCGGCAACAATGATACGAGCATGCGTTTTTGAAATTTCAATAATATTACTAAGTATTTTATGATTTCCAGTGCAGTCTATAAAAGCATCTGTATCAGGTACTTTCATACCAAATACCATTTCTTCTCCATGGAATTCTTTCAAAGTTTGTAAAAAAGTATTCCAATCATCAAAAGCAAGGACAGACTCTAAATTGTTTGCATGCAAAACTCTTAATTTAGATAGATCAATAGCAACTATATTCTTATAACCCAAATAACTTAGTAATGTGACTACAGATAGGCCAATGCAGCCTAATCCCAATACTCCAATTTTTGATTCAGGTCTAAGATTTGAGCGATTGATAGCTCTTAAAGCAACAGCAAAGGGTTCAATCAAAGCCCCTATTTCAAAAGACATTTCATCAGGTAACTTAAAAATATTTTCATTTAAAACTGCATTTCTTACTAACAGAAAATTAGTCATTCCACCCTCTGAACCACCATTACCTATGCTGTTATGATTTCCCATAGGGTTAATTGCTATCCTGTCATTTAAATGAATATCTTTAATGTTAGACCCTACTTCAATTACTACACCAGACATTTCATGGCCAAGGGGCATAGGTTTATCTTGAGGGCCCATCAAGCCTCCTGATGATAGGTAACCCAAATCAGTTCCACATATTCCACAGCATCTAATATCAACAATTAAGTCATCAGAACCAACTATTGGATAATCAATCAAATCTAATGACAATAGATCAGGACCATGAATATTAATTTGTTGAGACTTTTTAGACATTTAATTTATTTTTTGTTTCATCTATCTCGGCTTCTAACCATTTTACTATCCAGCGGTTTGAATTCTTTTTAGATTTTTTTAATAACTTAATATGTATGTCTAAATACATTTTTAATGCTTCTTTATCACCATCATTGGATGAAATAAATATCTCGCATAAATGTATAGCTTTTAAATACTCCGATGAAGCAATCAACTCTTCTATCCTTTTTAAAATCTCTTTTCTATCAATTAAATTATTTAATTCAGAAAAAATGCTTTGAGGTGAATAAGCAAATAATTCTGTTGTTGATTTATGTCTAAACCAACCTGTATATCCTTCATAAATAGAACGAATCACCCATTCAACGGTCCCATAACCTTCTCCAACTGATAATTTCTCTGGTAAAACAGTCGTACTCATCAATTCATACATGTCTCTTCCGTTATTAATGCCTTCTATAGTTTTATTATGAATATAATCAACTGCATCATGTAAATTTTTGACCTCATCATAGATTAATTGCTGATCTTCAATGGGTTTAAAATGACCAGTAATCAAAATATCAGGTTTAAGTTCTAAGACTTTTTTACACATTTCTAGATATGGGATCGCAAATCTAATTCTATCTCCTCGAATAGTACAAAAATTTGGAATATGAGGAAATAAGGGTCCAAAAGAGTTACCTGAAAAAAGAATTTTATGCTGAGGTAGATAAATTAGAAGAGAGTCTAAAGTTTCTCCTCCTGGAACTGAATAAAGCTCTATATTTAGCCCTCCTAATGAAAATTTATATTCATCTTTAAACAAAATATCTGGTTCAGCAACTGATTGAATATCTCTAAAGCCTATTTTTTCTGATCTAGAAATAGCATCATTCATGAGATCAATCATTTCACCAAAAAACTTATAAGAATTTAAAGCCCTTCCTCCCTGGGTTAATGCATCAAAGGATTGATGTTCTATAATATTCTCTTGAGCAATTAGAATTGCATCTGGGTTATATTCTTTGAAAAAGCCTGAGCCTCCAACGTGATCAACATGACCTTGGGTATATATAATATATTTAATTTCATGTTTATTAACTTGATCAAAACAATACTTATGCACTGGAGCCTCAACTCCCAAGCCAGTATTTATTAAAATATTACCCTCAGCGGTTTCAATCAAATAACTATTACTAGCTCCTTCTGATAAATAAATAAAATCATTTATACGAAAAGGTTTTTTCTGACTTGCCGGTTTTATGTCCAGAGAACCAGGTCTTTTATTAATAAGTAACGATCCCATATTCACATGTTAATATATTTATCTATGAGCTACATCTCATTTGATTATTCAAAAGCAAAAATTCTTGTAACTGGCGGAACAAGCGGTATTGGCAAGGCTATCGCAGAAGCTTACTTAGCTTCAGGTGCTGGTGTCACAATTACTGGTACAAAATCATCTCTAAAAGAATACCCAGACATTACAGATAAATTTTCATATATTAAATTAAATCTAGAAGATAAAAAAAGTATTGATAACATTAAAAATTCCATCAAAGAACTAGATATCCTTATTAACAATGGAGGTTTGACTTTCCCAGATGGAAAAAGTGAAGATATTCCTGATATTTTTGATCGAGCAGTTTACATTCACTTAAATAGTTTTTACCGGCTATCAAATTTATTACAACCAGTTTTAAAAAAATCTACTATTCAAGGTGGTGCATCTATCATTGGTATAGCTTCAATGTCGTCTTTCTTTGGTATGCCAATTGTTCCTGGCTATGGCGCCGGAAAAGGAGGATTGGTTCAATTAATAAAAACTTTATCAATGAAATGGGCTGATGACTCTATTCGTATTAATGCAATAGCAGCTGGGTTTATAAAAACTAGAATGACTGAACCAATAGTCAATTCTGAAGAGATGTCGAAAGATATTATTAATAGAATAGCCTTAAAAAAATTTGGAGATCCTGTCGATATTGCCAACGCAGTGTTATTTATGACATCTCCGGCAGCTAGTTATATTACAGGAGAAACTTTGAAGGTAGATGGCGGTTACTCAATATCATCCTGAAAATGTCAAAAAAAATTAAAATTAAGGATCTAAAAAACCCTTGTCTTACGGAATTTCAACAAGCAGCAAAAGATTATGGAGAAACTGTTAAATTAGAATTAACAGCAGAAGCTGTCATCAATAATGCAAGTAATAATACAGGACTAAAACACTTTGGAAGTGAAGATTTTTTAGAAAGACTTAATATCTTAATGCAATCAATTTCAAATGATAAGGGATTGGCAGGAATTGGAAAATTAGGAATCTTTAATGACCAAGTAAGATATGCAGAAAATAGATTAAAGTTTGAAAAATTTAAAAAAGAATTTCCTCAGTATAAAAATGAGGTTATTACACAGCCCATTATTATTATGGGTTTACCTCGATCAGGAACAACTCATCTACTTAATCTTATAGCATCAGACACACGGCTAAAATCTATACCATATTGGGAGAGTTTAAGACCATTTCCAGAAAATTTAAGCGATTTAAATCCTAACAACGATCCAAGAAAAGACTTAGCTTTCAAAGAATATAAAAATTTCTTGCAAACCATGCCTTTACTTAAATCAATGCATGATATGCATCCAAACCATATTCATGAAGAAATTGAACTCCAAGCTATGGATTTTTCAACATATTTGCCTGAATGGTTAGCTTATGTTCCAGAATGGAGAGATTACTACTTAAAAAATGAGCAAATACATCATTACAAATATCTAAAGGATATACTAAAAGCAATGCAATTCATTAAAGGTCCTAAAAGATGGGTGCTTAAATCTCCTCAACATTTAGAGCAAATAAATCCCCTAATAAAAACTTTTCCAGATGCAACTTTTGTAATTACTTATAGAGATCCTTTATCAGTTGTATTATCGACAGCAACCATGCTTTCATATGGAGATAGACTGAGACGATATAAAGTTGAGCCCAAAACTAATTTTAATTATTGGCATAATAGAATAAAAATACTCTTACAAAGATTCACTAAAGATTATGAAGCAATTCCTCTGAAGCAAAGATGTGACGTCTTTTTTAATGATCTTATAAAAGATAATCTAGGAAGTATAAAGAATATATATTCAAAAAATTTCTTAGCATTAAATAATTTAGCTAGTGATGAAATTCAAGAATATATCGCTTTAAATAAAAGAGATAAGCATGGTCAGGTAATCTATAATTTAGAGGACTTTGAAGTTAACAAATCAGAGTTTTATAAATCTTTTGAATTTTATTATAAAAAATTTAATGTATTCAAAGAGTTTAAATGAGGGGAAATCGTGGCAACAATATGGCAACACATTTCTTAGCTATGTGGCAACAATAACAACTCATATGGCAACATTTTAGATAGAAAAGCCCTGAAAGGTTTAATTAACAAGGCTTATTAGAAATTGGCGTCCCCTAGGAGAATCGAACTCCTGTTGCCGAGATGAAAACCCGGTGTCCTAACCGCTAGACGAAGGGGACTTTATGAAATGAGCATTTTAGGGAGAGCAGAGCAATAGGTCAATCCCTATTCCACCGAAGAAAACTCACTTCGTGATCGAACATAATTTATTGCAGCGCATAGAATGACGCTGAATATAAGCCCATACCAAAAAATACTCGTTGAGAATAAATCAGTTATTTCAGGTAACTGTATAAACCTGACCTCCTCAGAACTGCTGACCATATTAGGCCATGGCTTAAGTCGATCCATAAAATTGGAATAAAATATATTAGTAGACAATGCCACCCTTTCGAGAACTACTATGCTTACTAGAGGCAAAATAGCTCCAATAATGGGTTTTTTAAAAAGCGCCCCGGCAAACATAAGCCATGCGATGATAGGAAGACTCCAAAGACCTTGCACCCAAAGACTTAAAATGACCTTCATCCAGTCTGTAAATGAATAAGCCTCCCAAACCCACCCAAAAGAAACTATATTTGAAAAATAGAAAAATATTGAAACAGCTAATAAAGAAAAAAGATGCAGCGCAACTAAAGCCGGCAATACAACCAAAGGCGCTATTATGACCGCAACTAATATTTTACTAAAAATTATATTTGCATCGGAGACAGGAAGAGACCTCCAAAAAATAATACTCTTATCCTTTCTTTCATCATAGAAAGTTGACAGGCTATACGAAGCAATGGCAAAACTCATAACCACCAACATTGGTAAACCTAAAACAATTAGTCCTGTCCTTATAATTTCTAATTTAGTATTGGAGTCTATGGTTTTCATATAAGTCACGACATCTGGATCGGCGTAAATTAAAGATGTAAACGTAAACTGGCTAGTTTTAATTTCTGCAAATCCAAGATACACAAGCACTACAATAGAACATAAAATAATGCCTACAATCCAAGGAGCGTATACAAGACCATACTTATATTCTTGTATCTCCCGACTTATTAAGGTTAATAGATTACTCATTGGGTTTTCTCCAATGACTTTTTATTTTCCATTAAAGCCATAAATAAATCAGCAATAACTGGCGGCCTTACTTCTCCTAGCTCGCTCAATGCAGATTCTTGAACATTTTCAAATATATGCACCGGCCTGCCTAAGTCATTTCTTATATGGACCGGGCCTAATTTTTCAGCCTGTTCAATCATGCTAGCCTTGGGTCTGAGTTCTAAATACCTCTCATTGATATTTTCTATGGAATCGGTCATGATAATTTTTCCCTGATCAAGAAAAACAACATCTGATAAAACTCCCTCTATCTCTTCTACTTGGTGTGTGCTGATTAAGATGGTCTTATTGCCATCAAAATAATCATCTATGAGTTGTGAGTAGAATTCTTTTCTATAGACTAAATCTAGACCTAAAGTAGGCTCATCTAATACTAAAAGTTCAGCATCTATAGCCATCACAATGGATAAATGAAGTTGCACTACCATGCCCCTTGAAAGGGTCTTAATCTTAGAATTAGATTTAATATTAGTATTAGCTAATATGCTTCTCGCTTTGGCTAGATCAAACCTTGGATGAACGCCATCAACGTAAGTCAATAATTCCTTTACTTTCATCCACTTCGGAAGAACAGCTACATCGGTAATAGAGCAAACTTTCTTTAAAAGATCATGCCTATTTTTTGTTGGAGAGAGACCCAATACTTCTAAATCACCTTCTGTTTCTACCAACCCTAAAACGCTATGTAGAAAAGTAGATTTACCTGCTCCGTTTGGACCAATTAGTCCTAAAATCTGTCCTGAATAAACATCTAAGTCAAAATTTGAGAGCGCATTGTCGTTATCGTACTTCTTTTTAACGTTTCTAGCTTTAATGATTAATTTCTTATCCACTTTTTTTCCTCTTTTGAACTAAGTCAAGAATATCAATATCCAATTGCTCTGCTTTTCTGACTGCGGCTGGCCAATCTCCCTTAAGAAACTTATCTCGTTCCAATTTAATCAACTGGTTTTTTGCAGATTCAATGATAAACATTCCTAACCCTCGTCTTTTTTCGACGATCTTCAAATCGACAAGCTCTTGATAGGCCTTTGATACTGTCAGGGGATTAACACCACCCTCTACGGCCATTTGCCTGACTGAGGGTATCGGGTCTCCAGTAGTTAGCACTCCATCTATAATAAGTGAAACGACATGATCACGTACTTGCTGATAAATGGGTTGATCGCTATTCCAGTGCATTTAATGTTACCTTTATGAGTTCAGTGTATTAGTTTAGTAATACACATACAAGAATTGATTTAATTCTTTAATTTCTCTTGAATAGAAGCAATCACTCCCCTTAAGATACTTGACTCCATAGTATCTAAATCTGTTCTTTTAAACAGGCGTCTTACTCTTTCTAACAGCTTTCTTGGATTTTTAGGATCGTAGAAATCAAGTTCCAGCATTAAGTCATCAATATGGTTGAGTAATAATTCTATTTCTTGATCTGTTGCGATTGGAACATCCCATTCTTGTTTGGGATCTTTGCTAATTACTTCCTTTATGGCCAATCGTAATTCATAAGAGATTATTTGGACTGCTTGGGACAAATTCAAAGAAGAGTATTCTTCGCTAGTAGGAATATGAATATGAAGATTGCATCTACCCAATTCTTCATTGGTTAGCCCCCTGTCCTCCCTTCCAAACAGAATAGCCACTTTTTGTTTTTTGTTAATAACTCGATCAATAATTTCTTTAGTTGCCTCTTTAGGCTCTTTTAATGGCCAAGGAATTTTTCTATTTCTAGCACTCGTACCTACAATAAAATTGCAATCCTGAATAACTTCGTCTAGAGATTGAGCTACTCTAGCTGAATTTACCACGTCTATAGCTGCCTTGGCTCTATAAGTAGCTATGTCATTTGGAAAATCCTTAGGATTTAATAAAGTTAAATTATTGAACCCCATGTTCTTTATGGCTCTAGCTGAAGCTCCTATATTGCCAGGGTGGGAAGTATTAATTAATACAAAACTTGTGAATCGGTTAAAAAGATTAAACTGCTCAACTTCGGATAACATAATTTATTCTAACAGTTAAATGCTACGCTTCTGATAGAATAGTGTTTTTTAAAAATACCCCATGGAAGCAAAAGTTAATATCGCTTTAGAAGCAGCTAGAAAAGGAAGCAAGGAACTATTGTGGTTCCTTGATCAATTAGATAAGTTAGACGTCATTGAAAAAGGACCTGCGGATTATGTCACGCAAGTAGATGTTAAAGTTGAGTCAATTATTATTGAAGAGCTTCAAAAGACTTTTCCTGATCATAATTATATTTCTGAAGAAGCGGGAGAGATAAAAGGTTCATCTGATGAAGAAGAATATACCTGGATCATTGATCCGTTAGATGGAACAACGAACTATATTCATGGATTTCCGTACTTTGCAATCTCTATTGCCTGCTTAAAAAAAGAAAAGCTACAACACGCAGTTGTCATCGATGTAACAAGGCATGAAGAATATACGGCAAGCAGAGGAAAGGGATGCTTCTTGAATGATAAAAGAGTAAGGGTTAGTAACAGAAAGGATCTAAAAGGAGCTTTGTTGAGTAACTCTTCTCATGAATCAGCACTAGATACATTTAGACATGACAATATTGCCACTTTTAGAGCTCTATACTCTCATGGTTTAACAATCAGAAGAACCGGCTCTGCTGTTCTTGATATAGCAAATGTAGCTGCCGGAAGGTTAGATGCTTTTTGGGGAAGTGGCCTAAAATCATGGGATCTAGCGGCAGGCGCTTTATTAGTTCAAGAAGCTGGCGGGCTAGTAAGTAATTTTCAAGGAGAAAATAATTTTCTGAAAGGGGGCAATATCATATGCTCCACTACTAAATGCTTCAAACCTATGTTGCAGTCTATAAAACCACACATAACTCAAATCGAAGATTAAGGTAGAGGGTTTGTATCTTCTTCTGTATTTTCACTAAATAAATCATCGGATTTAAATTTAGTTACTATCAAAACATTGGAAAGAATATAGATGGATGAATAGGTTCCAATTATAACGCCAACGATTAATGCCAATGAGAAGCTTTTTATTAACTCACCACCTAGAAAATAAAGCGAAAAAAGTACTAAAAGGGTTGTTAAAGAAGTTATCAAAGTTCTGCCCAAGGTCTGATTCAAAGATTGGTTAATAACAAAAATTGGATCTTCATCTCTCATCTTCCTAAAATTCTCTCTAATCCTATCAGATACAACAATCGAGTCATTCAAGGAGTAACCGATAACTGCCAGAACTGCAGCTAAAACTGTTAAATCAAAATTAAATTCAAATAATGAAAATATTCCGAAGACTAATAAAACATCATGTATTAGAGCCAATACCGCGGCTAAAGCAAATTTAGATTGAAATCTAAAAGCGATATATATCATCATCAAAAAAAGAGCTAACAACATAGCGGATCCACCATCATCTCTCAATTCGCTTCCTATTTGAGGACCTACATATTCATTCCTTCTTAAGATGATCTCTTGACCGGCAATATCAGATCTCAAGGCATCTGTTATCTGGGTACCTAGTTGATCGGACGCAAATCCAGCCAACTTTATAAGCACATCTTGATTTGATCCAAATGTGGCCACTTCAACTTCCTCAAACCCAGAATCGCTCAAAGTTTTTCTTATAGACTCTACATTCGCTGGCTCTGGATAATGGAGCTCGACAAGAGTACCTCCAGTAAAATCTAGCCCCAAATTAAGTTGCTTAAAGATTAAAGAACCTAAAGATAAAATCATTAAGGAAATGGAAACGCTAAGCGCTATTTTCCTCAAGGACATAAAATCTATTTTTTTCATCCTATAGCCACTCTTTGTAAATTCTTCCTTTTTCCATAAATCAAAGTAACTAAAGCTCTGGTTCCCATAATAGAAGTAAACATTGAGGTTAATATTCCTATTGATAAAGTTACTGCAAAGCCCTTAATTGGTCCTGTGCCAAATGAATAAAGAATAATAGCCACCAAAAAGGTTGTTAAATTTGCGTCCCATATAGTTATAAAAGCTCTATCATACCCAGCGACAATTGCCTCAAATGGTTTTTTTCCTGAATTTAACTCCTCTCTAATTCTTGAAAATATTAAGACATTGGCATCTACTGCCATACCAACCGTTAAAACAATACCGGCAATACCAGGTAATGTTAATGTAGCGGATAGAAAAGACATCGCTGCGACTAGAAGCATTATGTTTAACGATAGAGCGATACTGGCAACGACGCCAAACACTCTATAATAAATTAATATAAAAAGAAGAACGAGTGACATCCCAAGTTGCATAGACATTAATCCTGATTGGATATTTTCAGCCCCCAAACTTGGGCCAACAGTCCTCTCTTCTACAAAGCGCATTGGCGCTGCTAAAGCACCTGCTCTGAGCAACAATGCAAGTTCCGACGCTTCACCAGTATTACCGACACCTGTAATACGAAATCCTGTCCCTAAAGCTGCTCTAATAGTTGCTAAACTAATAATTTCTTTGATCTCATAAGTTTCTTGAATAGGCACTAACTCACCTGAAACATCATCTGTATATTTTGTCCTTACACGCTGCTCAACAAATAGAACTCCTAACTTCCTGCCTATTTCTCCTCGTGTTGCCCTATGCATCCTTGCCCCGCCTTGTCCATCCAAAGTTATATTAACTTGGGGAAAGCCATTCTCATCAAAACCAGATTGGGCTGTTGATACTTGATTTCCGGAAATGATTATCTCGTCCTCTAGCTCTGCTGAAGTTTGACCACTTCCTTCTTTGAATTTGAAAGTTGTCTTTCTTGATCTTGGAGTATCAAAATTGGCTTCGAGCCTAAATTCTAGAGTAGCTGTCTTTCCTAATATCTTTTTTGCTTCAGCAGTATCTTGAATTCCAGGCAATTGGACTACTATTCTATTAGCACCTTGTTTCTGCACCAAAGGTTCTGAAACTCCTAACTCATTAACCCTATTTCTTAAGGTGGTAAGATTCTGAGATATTGCATCCGCTATTATCTCATCCAAA
The DNA here is from genome assembly GCA_029268615.1 of SAR86 cluster bacterium. Taxonomy (NCBI): domain Bacteria; kingdom Pseudomonadati; phylum Pseudomonadota; class Gammaproteobacteria; species SAR86 cluster bacterium. The sequence continues at coordinate 19,598 of JAQWNM010000018.1, forward strand.
GCAATCTCACTTAGATTCAATGATAGTGATAAATTCTTGGAATCTTCCAATGGTTCAAATTGCAAATAATCCTTTCTTATAATATTGAATGCATTTAAATAGTCTTGTTCTGATGTAAAGCCTAAGAAAATAGACTGATTATCATCAACATATGCTGCTTTGTATTTAATTTTATTTGATCTGAGTACTCTTTTTAGATCCTGAAGAACTCCATTCTGCCTGTTTGTCAAAGCTGTTTGAGTATCTACCTCCATAAGAAAATGCACCCCTCCTCTTAGATCTAAACCCAATTTCATAGGATGTGCATTGATATTGACTAACCAATCTGGTGTTGTTGGGGCTAAATTAAGGGCAACTATTACGTCATCACCCAAATCTAAGGCAAGTTTAGCTCTAATTCTAAGTTGCTCTTCAGAAGATGAAACTCTAACTAATACAAAATCATTACTTACTTCTATTGAATTAGACACATCAGAACTTTCATCTGTTAGAGATTTTTTTATTCTAGTTACTAAGTTTTCATCAGGGGATTGAGAGCTACTTATGTATGAGATTTGGACTGCAGGATCAGAAGGATAAATATTAGGTAAGGCATATACCGCTCCAATAATAAGAACAAATAATATAAGTAAATACTTCCAAGCGCTGTAGATCATGTTACAAAATTAGATTGATTCCAAAGAGCCTTTTGGCAAAACATTAGAGATAGAATTCTTCTGAAATCGAAGCGTATGATTATTGCCTACTGATATTTCTACAAATTGTTCATGCACCTTGGTGACTTTGCCTAGGATTCCTCCAGCAGTAGCTACCTCATCTCCTGCTTCCAAACTATCCAGCATGGCTTGATGAGTTTTTCGTCTTTTGTTCTCTGGTCTAATCATTAAAAAATAAATAAGAACCATGAACCCTATTAATAAAAGAAGAGTTGGGTCAAAAAAAGTCGGGGTTTCTTTCATAGTTATTCCTTATAATTTATAATGATTATGCCTTAATTTTAGCTAAAAGAGATTGAAATGTACCTCCTTCAATTGCTTCTCGCAAATCTTTCATGAGATTTTGATAAAAAGTAAGGTTGTGCAATGTATTTAAAGTGGCACCTAAAATTTCATTAGTTTTATCTAAATGATGTAAATAGGCTCTAGAAAAATTTGAGCAAGTGTAACATTTACAGTCCTTATCTAATGGTTCTTGGCTATTCTTATGAACAGAATTTCTTATTTTTATTTCCCCTTCAGAGGTATAAAGGTATCCATTTCTAGCATGTCGAGTAGGTATCACGCAATCAAACATATCTATCCCCATTTCTACGGCATTGATTATATCTAACGGCGTCCCAACCCCCATAAGGTATCTAGGTTTATCTCGGGGCATCTTTGGAGTTGTAAAATCAACAATGCTCTGCATTTCCTCTTTTGTTTCGCCTACGGACAAACCACCTATAGCATAACCATGAAAATCTAGCTCTGACAACTTTTCTAAAGATTCATGCCTTAACTCTGTATAAATCCCACCTTGAATAATGCCAAATAGAGCTCCTTCAGCGGAAAAAACATTTTTACATCTTTCTGCCCATCTTAAAGAAAGCTGCATTGACTGTTGTGCTGTCTTTTTATCAACTGGATATGGTGTGCATTCATCAAGAATCATAGCTATATCAACACCATATGCATGCTGAAGTTCAATACAAAACTCTGGTGTCAGATTTATCCTATCTCCATTCAAAACAGAATTAAACTCTACCCCCTCTTCAGTAATTTTTCTTTTTTTAGCCAAACTAAAAACTTGGTATCCGCCAGAGTCGGTTAGTATCGGACCATGCCATCCTATAAATTCATGAAGGCCTCCCATCTCTTTGATAACTTGAACTCCAGGTCTTTCCATTAAGTGATAAGTATTGGATAAGATAATTTCTGATCCAGTTTCTTTTATTAATTCCGGCGTCATTCCCTTTACCGCACCGTATGTTCCGACAGGCATGAACGCTGGCGTATTAAAACTTCCATGATGAGTAGTAACTAGACCTTTTCTAGCATCGACATCTTCTTTGAGTATATTAAAATTTAAATTCTTAAAATTCATAAATTATTAGCTTATTAACATCGCATCACCATAACTGAAGAATCTGTACTTATTTTTAATAGCAAAATCATACGCAAGCTTCATTCTTTCCGTCCCTCCAAATGCACAAACTAATAAATAAAGGCTGGAACGAGGTAAATGAAAGTTTGTTAACAAGGAGTCCACCACTTTAAAATTAAATCCAGGATAAATATATAAATCTGTTTCTCCTGAATAAGGTACCAACTTGCCATTATTATACTCAGCTACAGCCTCTAAGCATCTTAATGCTGTTGTTCCTACCGCAATAACTTTTGCGCCTGAAGACTTTGTTTCTTCAATTTTTTTAATCGTTTCTTTGCTCAAATTAATTCTTTCTTGGTGGATCTTATGATTTCTAATATCTTTTTCTTTTATTGGCTTAAAAGTGCCTAATCCTATATCTAGAGTAATACTCGCCGTATTAATACCGAATTCCTTTAATTCCTTAAAAGTACTATGATCAAAATGTAAGCCTGCAGTTGGTGCAGCAACGGAATTAAGCTTTGAAGGTTCAGCATAAACAGTCTGATATCTAGATTTATCTAGTCTATTTGGCGACCTTTTAATATAAGGCGGTAAAGGAATATGACCAAACTTTTCAAGAACTTCTCGAACAGGTTCTTCAAATACAAAATTAGACAAATATTCATTCTTCTTTTCAAGAGATATACATATACCAGAATTATTAATTACCAATCTATCTCCTATTTTTAGGCTCGAATTTGATTTTGTCAAAGCAGTAACATGATAATTATCTAAAATTCTTTCTACGACTATCTCAACTTTCCCGCCGCTTTCTTTTTTACAGTGCAGACGTGCATTTAGAACTTTTGTATCATTTACAATCAATAAATCTCCAGACGATAATCTGCTCTTTAAGTCTTTAAAGCTAGCATTCTCTATTGAGTTCTCGTCTAACAAAAGTAATTTACTGCCACTTCTTTGCTTAAGTGGAGTGGTCGCAATCAGCTCTTTTGGAAGTTCAAAATTAAAATCTTCTAAGTTCAAAAAAAACTCCATGGTGCCGAAGGAGAGACTCGAACTCTCACACCCAAAGGGCGGGGGATTTTGAATCCCCTGCGTCTACCAATTCCGCCACTTCGGCATTTCTAAAAAATAAGCTCCACAAATTTTACTATGAAAAGGTAAACTCTCATTTTTAAATTAATAAAACAATTCATGTTTACCTTTTTTACAAAAAAACGAATTTTTTGGTTGCTTAAAATGAGTATAAAGCCATTCATAAGTTTTGAAATAGAATTTAATGGTAAGCATGATCTCAAAACACTAAATAAGAATAGCATTCTCTATGCATTTTCTGAAAAATCACTAGCAGATTTAATAGCTTTAGATATTTGTTTAGAAGAAGAATCCTTGCCCAGTCCACTAGAAATTATACAAAACTCCAATTTACAACGGTTCACTTATTTGAGGCCTCCCAAATACAATCTATCTGCTCAAAAGGCTCAAAGATTTTCAGCTTATAATCTAGAAGCAATCTTAGATGTCAAAGATTTTAATCCTACAATTATTCCTGTTTCCTTTTATTGGGGAAAACATCCTGACAAGCAAAAATCTTTTTTTAAAATACTTTTTTCGCAGTCTTGGTACAAAGGCGGATTCTTAAAAAAAATTTTTAGAGTACTCTTTCATGGCAGATCTTTAGTTATTGAAATCCAGACACCTTTGGAAATCAATGCTTTAGTGGATCAATCTAAAAAAACGAATGATATCTCTCTAGTTTTAAGTAGATATTTAAGGGCTTTATTCAGGAAATCAAAAAAAGCGGTATTGGGACCAGATATTTCTCATAGAAGAACGCTTGTTAACTCTTTAAGTCGGAACATAGAAGTAAGAAAAGAAATTAATAAACTTTCTGGAGGCAATCTTAGGCTAAAGAAGAAACTCCAAAAAAAGGCCTATAAATACGCTAATGAAATTTGTTCAGACCTAAACTATCCGATAGTCAGGCTCCTAGTTAGAGGTTTTAATTGGTTCTGGAATAATAGATATGATGGAATTCACCTAAGAAATATAGAAGAAATTAAAAGAATATCAAAAGACAACGCCTTGATCTTTGTACCTTGTCACAGGAGCCATATAGACTATTGCGCTTTATCCTACATACTCTATGAACAGGGCCTTATGCTTCCTCAAATTGCAGCTGGTAATAATCTAAATCTACCTTTCATAGGAAAAGTGCTTAGAGGTGCGGGTGCTATTTTCATGAGAAGATCTTTTACGAATAATAGCCTCTATAGCATTATCTTTTTTCAGCATATAAAAAGCCTAATGGTTCGCGGAAATACTGTAGAATTTTTTCCTGAGGGCGGTAGAAGTAGATCTGGCCTATCTTTGCCTGCACGTCCTGGATTAATTTCAATGGTTCTAAGAAGTTTTGCATCTATGAAATTTGGCGATGTAAAGATCGTACCCATATATATAGGATATGAAAAAATATTAGAAGGAGAAACATACAGATCAGAAGTTCTAGGAAAACCTAAAAAAAGAGAAAGTATATTTGACAGCCTCAAAGTTCTAAAGGATTTTAATAATTATCTTGGAAATGCTTATATTAATTTTGGCAATCCTATTGATTTAAAGAGTTACTTAATTCAAGAGTTAAACGAGGAAGATTTCTATATTGATTCACCCTTAGAAAGGCCTTCGTGGCTAAAAGATGTAACAGAAAAGCTAGGCGAAGGCATTATGCAAGGTATCAATAGTTCTGTAGCAGTTACAAGTACTAGCCTAGTATCTCTTGCCTTATTGACTGATAGTAAAAAAATCATGAACTCACAAAAACTAAAAAATAGAATTAATCTACAAATAGAGTTAATTAATAGATCAGTAATATATAAAAATACCTGGATTCCTATTACTGACTCAACAGAAATTATCAACAAAACAAAGAATCTTAATTTAATAAAACTTAATAAAGTTGGTAACACAGAACTATTTAATCCGGATGCAAAAGAAATGGCACTACTTTCATTTTATAAGAATAATATTGCACATCTTTTTATATTCTATTCAGCTATATGTGAAAGCCTTAGGTATTCAGAAGAACTTCCTAAAGAAGAAATTAAAAGATTAATAGAACTTGTATATCCTTTCTTGAAGAGGGACTTCAATTTAAATGAAAGTTCAGATATGAATTCAACAATAAATAAAACATTGGAGATCTTGGTAGATTTACAATTAATAAATAGATTGCCTAATGGAAATTTTCAAAAACCAAACGTAGAATCCCATAATTACGAAGAATTTGTTTCAATATCTAATATCTGCGAACCTAGCATCAAGAGATTTTATATAATTATGCATGCATTATGGTCTAAGAATTTTCTAAACAAGGAAGATCTTAAAACTCACTGTATTAAAGTCTCTCAACATCTAGAGATAATTGAGGGTATGCCCTATCCTGAATTCTCAGATCAAATTAAATTTGATCAATTTATAGAAAAAATGATCAGGGAAAAATTTATCAGACAAAATTCCAACGGTGATATAAAAGTTTCCAGAATAACAAAGAGAATAAAGAAAGATTTTACAAACTTTTTTGATAAAAACTTTTTAGATATAGTTGATAGTTGATCAAACCAAATAGACGTCAAACCTAATTACCCTGCCTTCAATAGAGAAATTAGGTTTTAGATTAGACACAAAAGGAGATTTATTATGCCTTTTAACTATTACCCTTTCTTTGGATTTATCCATTGCAAGATTTAGAATTGGGACTGGGTCTATTTCTTCTGTCAAGTCACGTAGAGCTTGAATACCCTTTTTTGCTTTAGCATGACCCTTTTCAGGAAACATTGGATCAAGATAGATTACGTCCGCCGTGAAACTACTCGCCAATATATCTTCTATATTTCCATGCCTGACTTCTAATTTATTAATCAGGTGTGCAGCTTCACCATTAAGTGATAATTTTATTCCGTCTTTTAATAAAGCTACCATCCAAGGAACTCTTTCTACAAGTAAAACCTTTTTTGCAACTTTAGCTAGCTCTAAAGAATCTTTTCCAAAACCAGCTGTTCCATCTATAACTTTACAATCCGGAGGGAGGCCCTTTAGACATTTCAATAAATTACTTTTTTGCCTAATTGATAGCCACTTATCAAAATCGCAACAAATAGGATTAAACCTCTTATTCATGCCTTGCTTCAGATAGAGTCTTTCCTTGCCAAGGACTAAATAATATTGATTTTCAGCAGAATTTTCTTTCGGTGATAAATTAGATAAATCTTGAAATTTAAGATTTAAGGACTTTGCTAAAAGCTGGCCTTTGTTTTTACCAACACCTTTTTCAACTATGAGAATTGGACTTTCTAAACCCAAAAGATTAAAAGTAATATCCCAAGAATTACTCTATAAATAACAAACGGAGTAAAACCTAATTTATTTATTATTCTTAAAAAGATATCTATCGTTAGATATGCTGTTATAAAAGAAGCCAGGCAAGCGAAGAATAGCTCCATACTCAGGCCTGTAAGTTCTTCAAAATCTAAGATAAAGATTTCATATATAGCTATAGCTCCTATGGTAGGAATTGCTAAAAGGAAACTAAACTTCGAAGCTGCCTCTCTTCCAATACCAAGAAATAATGCTGCTGATATAGTTATGCCTGATCGAGATGTTCCAGGTATCAATGCAAGGCACTGACAAATTCCTATGATCAAGGCCTGTCTAAAGTTTATAGCTGCTAGATTAGTAGATCTAGTTTTTGTTTTATCTGCGAAATACAACAAAAAACCAAAAAATATTGTTGTATAAGCTATAACCTCAGTAGCTCTCAGGTTCTCATCTATATAATTTCTTAAAATATATCCTGAGAATAATATAGGCAATGTAGCTACAATAATATTAATTAATTTTTGTCTATTTATATGATTTTTTCTCTTCGGCGCAAAGCCCATAAGTAGCTGTAAGGCTTCATTCCTAAAGTAAAAAATAGCTGCAAACATAGTCCCTAAATGCATTGAAACATCCAAAAGAATGCCTTGATCTTTATTCGTCAGGAATTCGCTTAGCAGTATTAAATGGGCTGAACTAGAAATAGGAAGAAATTCTGTTAGACCCTGAACTATGGAGAGCCAAAGAATAGTTAGCATGTCCATTTATTTAGTACTCCAATAAGTTTCACCTATTAAGTAATTAGGCAAGATTTTTTCAGGTGATACTGTTTGAAAATTATTGAACTTCTTTAATGCTATTCTTAAAAGATCTTGGGCATGTGGCTCAGAAGGATAAATATTGGTAGAAATATTTTTCAACGAGTCTTCTAGCAGAAGGCAGCCGCTGCCTATAAAATATGTATCTCTATCATACATATTAAGGTCAAGGTTTTTGGAAAGTACAAGTTCCTCATTTGAAGATGTTAGGTTCATAGAAGAATAATTAAATGTTCCTAAATAAAGTTGGTCCATCTTTGCATCCTCTATGACTATAACTTTTGGAGGTTGGAACTTATGATTAATTTTTTCAGATAGAACTTCAAGGCTTGAAACTTTTATCCCTAGACCATTTACACTATAAGCAAGACCTTGGGATAATGCACTTGCAACTCTAATACCTGTGAAAGATCCGGGGCCACAACTTACAGCGAATGCATCTAAATCGTGAAGCGTGTTATCAGCTTCTGAAAGTAATTGTTCAATAATATCTAAAAGATTTTCTGAATGGTGAGTAGAATCTCTATCATGGAAGAAAAATTCATTGCCCTTACTCAATAAACCGACTGAACATACCGCACCCGAAGTCTCAATAGCTAATATATTAGGCATTTTTTAATGAATCAATTTTACTTAATAAGTCACTTGAAACATTTTCAGGTGACTCAGTCCCATCTACTTTTATATAAGTTAATTCATTAGAAGTATGTTTATCATAATAAAATTTAAGCAGAGGTGAAGTCTGCTTTCTATAGACTTCAAGTCTATCTTTAACCGTCTCTGGTTTATCATCTTCTCTTTGAATAAGAGGTTCTCCTGTTAGGTCATCCATATCTTCTTTTTTAGGTGGATTAAATTCTATGTGATAATTCCTGCCTGACCCTGGATGCATTCTTCTTCCAGACATTCTGCTTATTATGACCTGATCTTCAACAAATATTTCTATAACTATGTCTATTGTTACATTCCTATCATTTAAAGATATTGCTTGAGGAATAGTGCGAGGAAATCCATCAAATAAGAAACCATCCTTACAATCTTCTTGAGCAATTCTGTCTTCTACAATTGATACTATTACTTCATCTGAGACTAAAATACCTGCGTCCATCAACTCTTTTGCTTCCTGCCCTAACTTTGAATTACTTTTGACTGCCTCTCTCAAGATATTACCAGTTGAAATATGAGGAATTCCAAAGCTCTTAGTAAGAACTTCTGCCTGAGTCCCCTTTCCCGCCCCTGGCGGACCTATTAAAATAATATTCATTTATTTATTTTTCGATCACCACAAAACCTAAAGATAAATTATTAATATCTGACAGACTTATATTAATTCTATGCTCTAGTTCAGAAAACTTACCTAGTAAATTCACCATAGGTGCTCCTTGTTTATCTCTAAGAATTTCAATTAAGTTGAAAGATAATCCTGAAGAGAATCCAGTCTTAAGTGCTTTTGAGACAGATTCCTTGCCCGCAAAATTGTTACTTATATAAGAAATTTTCTTTTGCCAGGTAGGCTTAGCCTCTAACTCTTCTACCTCATTTGAAGAAAGGATTTTCTTTAAAAACTTATCTCCATATTTTAAATATACTTTTTCTATTCTTTTCTTTTCAACTATATCTGTACCAGCTCCAATTATCATTTTTCCCCCATTCAAGAAAAGGTTTTTCTACTTTTTATTTCTTTACCGTCTAGAAGGTAATCTATTGCATGCCTAGTGATTAATTTTGCTACCTTCCTTGCATTTTTTGTATCGAACTCATTTTTTGCAAAGCTGATTATATCCTCTCCTTTGAAATAATTATTATTATCTTGCGATACGTTTTTTGAAGGTATAAATCCCTGAACGGAATCTAATTCATAAAAAGTATCAGGTTTCAAATAATCTCCTGTTTCTGCATCACGTTTCAGATCAATTCCATAGCCTATTTCTTGTAATAAACTTAACTCAAAATTCCTAAGCATCTTTTCGATCTCTAATTGATTTTCTTGATTTTCTATTTTCTTGCAAAAATTTACGTAACTCTTAAATAAGTTGAGATGAGGATCTTCTTTATGCAGAAAAGACATTATCAATTCATTAATATAGATAAGACAAGCATAAGACATGTTTGGAACATTCTTTGGACGATAATACACTTCAGTATCAAATAGTTTTTTTAAATCTTTTTTACCAGAGTAAGTTATCAATAAAATACCAAATGGTAGAAAAGTTTCTCTTAAAGGGCTCTTAGGTCGCCTGACTCCTTGAGCCACAACAGCAATCCTTCCAAAGTCTTGAGTAAAGAATTCAACTAAAAAACTTGTTTCTTTGTATGGTCTTTTATGAAGCACTACTGCCGGCTGCAATGCAACTTTACTATTCATCTGAATAACCAAATGCATTGAGGCTAATTTTATTATTAGTCCAATCTTTTTTTACTTTTACCCATAGACGTAACATTACTTTTTTTCCAAGGAGTTTCTCAATATCTCTTCTAGCAGCAGTGCCAATATTCTTTAACTTTTCACCTTTGCGGCCTATCAATATTCCTTTCTGGCTTTGTTTCTCAATATACAAAGTGGAGGATATATCTATAATTCCTTTTTTTTCTTCAAAAGAATCTATACCTACCATTAATCTATATGGAATTTCATCGCCTAAACGAGTAATACATTTTTCTCTTATTAATTCACTTACTAAAAACTTCTCTGGGACATCTGCTAATTGATCCTCTGGATAGTCATGATCCCTTTCAGGTAAATTAGAAAAGATTAAATTTTCTAAAGTAATTAAGTTTTTATTTTTTAATGCAGAAATGGGTATTATTTCTTTAAAGGTATATCTAGAAGAAACTTCTTTAATAAAAGGTAATAGAGAATTTTTTTCTGTCAACTGATCTATTTTATTAATTAGTAAAATAATATTTGGTACGTCTTGAGGTAATTTATCTAAAATCTCTTGATCTTGACTAGTCCAAGTAAGTTTTTCAATGACAAATAATAATATATCAACTCCTAGCATGGCGTTAAAAGCAACTTTATTCATATATTCATTTAGAGCTCTATTCTCACCTTGGTGAATACCTGGTGTATCCACAAAAATAGCCTGCGAGTTATCTTTTGTCTTTATGCCTATAAGCCTATTTCTAGTGGTTTGAGGTTTTCTAGAAGTAATAAATATTTTTTGGCCAAGAATTTTATTAATTAATGTTGATTTCCCTACATTAGTCCTACCAATTACCGAAATAATGCCGCTCTTTTTAGTAGATTCGTTCATGATCTGTCAATTATCCTTAAAGCCTTGTCAGCTGCTTCTAACTGAGCTTTCTTGGTGTTACTCCCTTTACCAATAGTTCTAATATTCAGAACTTCAACGATACATGCAACCTCAAATAAATTAGATTTATTTAAATCTTCCAGAGTTGTATATATGGGGAGAGTTATACCTTTCTTTTGGAGATATTCTTGCAACTTAGATTTAGAATCTTTGAATCCATTATCAACTTCAAATTCAGATAATAGAGACTTGAATAATGCACTTATTACTTTCTTACAAACTTCCAAATCTAAATCTGAATCTAGGTATATAGCTGCAATAATTGCTTCCAGAGCATTTCCTTCTATGGAAGTTCCTAAAACTTTTTCACCTTTTCCAATTTGTATATTTAATCCAATATCTAACGATTGGGCTATTTCGTTTAATGTCTCCCTTTTTACTAAAGCAGCTCTAAATCTTGATAATTCTCCTTCATCAAGTTCTGGATATCTATCTATAATGAATTCTGAAATGACCATTGAAAGAATAGAGTCACCAAAGAATTCTAATTTTTCATTATTTATCTTAGAAAAACTTTTATGTGTTAGGGCAAGCTTTAGAAGATCCTTATCTTTGAATTCGTAGCTCAAATTAAACTCGAATTTTTCTAAATCAGTCATAAAATTAATGAATTGATCTATTTCTTTTAAAAGTAGGTAAAGAACTAAATGAGGGCCAATGCATCCATATATAATCTGCTCGGCCAACAAGGCGTTCACTAGAAACATAGCCCCAAGCTCTGCTATCAAGACTATTGTCTCTATTATCTCCAAAAGCTAAATAATGTTCTTTTGGTACAACCCAAGTATATTTTTTACTAAGAGAGTCTCCGATATTCCTAGTCATATAGATCCTATTATCAAGGGTTTCTTTTATTATAGCTGCGCCATCTTTAGTTTCGATCGTTTCTGTAGTAAGTTTTTTTCCATTTATTGATAACTCATTACCATCTAGCTCTACTAAATCACCTTGAACGGCTATTATTCGTTTTACATATTTTATACCAATTGTTGTACATCTATCATCTTGATAACGATGAAAAGATTCTAAAAATATTTGAGCTTCTGCTGATGGCAGTGAAGCAAGATCTGGTCTTGCCTCAAGGGCAGTTAATCCACATATGGTGTGAGGAGGCATAAATACAGCGACATCACCTCTGTCAGGGCTTTTAGCTCTAAAAAAAGTATTTTTGGCTGTAGGAAGGCGAAGACCATATGCAAATTTATTAACTAGAACAAAGTCTCCTATTTGCAATCCTGGATACATTGAAGAAGATGGAATTTGATAGGGCTCATAAGCAAATGATCTTAGGCAAAAGATAAATAAGAGAATAAAAAAGAATGACTTGCTTTCCTGACGCAGGATCTCTACAGAAATAATCCTACCTAGAATCCAAGAGGCTCCCGCGAACAAAGATGCTCCCCCTAAAACTAATCCAAAATCTAAATTCATTCGGAAAATCTGCCATACTAAAAGTATTACAATCAATAACATTGCATTCGTTAAGATAGTCATAAAATATCCAGAGATCTTGATTTTTGAATCATTACCTAAACTTTTATCTTTTATTAGTACCACCCAAAGAACATACAGAAATAGTTCAAGAATTATTAAAAAAAGAAATGTGCTCGTCATACAATTAATTCTTATTCTTTAAAACTGTTAAAAATGCTTCTTGTGGTATGTCTATTCGACCTATTTGTTTCATTCTCTTCTTTCCTGCCTTTTGCTTTGCAAGTAACTTCATTTTACGCGTAACATCACCTCCATACAATTTAGCTGTCACATCTTTTCTAAAAGCTTTTACAGTTTGACGAGAGATTATCTTTCCACCTATGGCAGCTTGAATCGCTACATCTATTTGCTGTCTAGGTATTACTTCTTTCAAGGACTCAGTTAATGACTTAGCTTTTAATTGAGCCACTGACCTATGAACCATCAAGGCTAAAGCATCTACCCTTTCTCCATTTAAAAGAATATCTAATTTAATAACATCACTCTTATCATATCTTTCAAGAGAATAATCTAAAGAAGCATAACCTTTACTAATTGATTTTAACCTATCAAAAAAATCTACAACTATTTCACTTAAAGGAAGGTCATATACAAGCTCAACCTGTCCTGCTATATACCTCATCGTTATTTGCTTTCCACGTCTGTCATTGCACAGAGCCATTACCACTCCAATATAAGCCTCGGGTAATAAAATATTTGCCCTTGCTATGGGTTCATTTAAAGAATTTATTTTTGAAGGCTCTGGGAAGTCACTTGGGTTTGATACTTTAGTTACATTTCCTTTTTGATCTTCTATCTCATAAGCTACTGTAGGTGCAGTAGTTATCAAATTAATATCATATTCTCTGTCAAGCCTCTCTGAAATAATCTCCATGTGGAGAGTGCCTAAAAATCCGCATCGAAATCCAGCTCCAAGAGCTTCAGACTGCTCTGGTTCGTACTTAAGAGAAGCGTCATTTATACACAGTTTTTCTAGGGCCTCTCTAAATGCCTCAAAATCATCCGAGTTTTGAGGAAACAAGGCTGCATAGACTTGAGGATTAACTTTCTTAAAACCAGGTAAATTCTGAGTTCCAGATCCAGAATGAACGAGAGTATCTCCTACTGGAGCACCTCTTATATCTTTTATACTTGCACAAATAAAGCCAACTTGCCCCGATGTTAAACTTTCTAATTCAGTCATCTTGGGACTGAAAACACCTATTTTATCAACAGAATGTTTTTCTTTTACTGAATGTGCTTCAATCAAATCACCACATTCAATAGATCCTGACTCAACCCTTACTAGAGAAACAACTCCTAGATAATTATCAAACCAAGAATCTATTATTAAAGCCTGAAATGGTACATTATCTTTTAAAAGAGGTGCCGGAACTTCCTTAACTACCATCTCTAGAACCTCTTCAATCCCTTTTCCATTCTTGGCACTAATACATGGAGCTTTTTCTGCGCTAATACCGATTATTTCTTCTATTTCTTTTTTTACTCTTTCAGGATCTGACTGATCAAGATCTATCTTATTGAGAACTGGAAAAAGGGTTAATCCATGCTCAATAGCGCTATAACAAGTAGATAATGTTTGAGCCTCAACTCCTTGAGAAGCATCTACTAGAAGGATAGCTCCTTCGCATGCAGAAAGCGATCTTGAAACCTCATAGGAAAAGTCTACATGTCCTGGAGTATCGATGAGATTTAACTCATATATCTGACCATCTTTATGTTGATATCTTAAATTAACACTTTGCGACTTGATGGTGATGCCCCTTTCCTTTTCAAGTTCTAGATTATCCAAGACCTGATTGACCATCTCTCTACTTGAAAGTCCTCCACATAGCTCGATAATCCTATCAGCTAATGTAGACTTGCCGTGGTCAATATGAGCAATTATGCAGAAATTTCTAATTTCCATAGAAGAATTTACTTACCTTTGAAGTTAGTTTAATTGCAAGGATAACTATTTTGGGAGTTTTAAGCTAAGAAAAAATGGATTTCCATTCCTAATAATTCTCATAGTAAAATTCTTACCTGGAATTAAATCCTTAGAAACTTCTGTAAAATCTTGTATAGAATTAATTGGCCTATTAGAGATCTTGGCGATAATATCACCAATTCTTATACCCGCCTGAGCAGCTATAAGCTCTGTATCTATTTTTATAACTTTTACACCACCTTTTAATCTTAAAGTTTCTTTTTCATCTTCAGAAAGAGGTTCAACGATAAGGCCTAGAGGAGAAAGTTGAGATGCACTTCCTAAAATATTAGATTGGTCAGTAGGAAGCTCTCCTACAGTAACATTTATAACCTTCTTCTTGCCATCCCTATAAATCGTGGAAGAAACTTTCGTATTAGGCTTAATGGCACCAACAGTTTGAGGAAGGTCACCTGAATAAACTATTGCTTTCTTATTAAACTCTATAATTACATCTCTCTCTTTGTATCCTGATTTTTCTGCTGGACTATCTGGGATCACTTGACTTATCAAAGCACCCTTTGGAGTGACTAAACCTAATCCTTCTGCTAGGTCACTAGTGACTTCTTGAATGCTGACACCAAGCCAGCCTCTTGCTACCTTGCCTGTATCCATTAATTGATCCGAGATATCTACTGCATAATCAATTGGGATAGAGAAAGAAACGCCCATATAGCCTCCTGAGCCACTATATATCATAGAGTTAATACCAACCACTTCACCTGATAAGTTGAAGAGAGGTCCTCCGGAATTTCCTGGATTTATAGCTACGTCTGTTTGTATAAAAGGCACATATGAAGTCTCTGAATTAGAAGGAATACTTCTACCCTTAGCACTTACAATACCGGCAGTAACAGAAAAGTTTAACTGAAAAGGAGATCCAATTGCCATAACCCATTCTCCTACCTTTAGATTTTCTGATTTTCCTAACTTAACTTTCGGCAAACGTTTTGCATCTATTTTAAGCAATGCAACATCAGCCCTTTCATCCAAACCTATTAACTCAGCTACATATTCCCTTCTATCACTCAAGCTAACCTTAATCTCATCAGCTCCGATGACTACGTGACTATTAGTTAAAATATATCCATCTTCGGAAATAATGAAACCTGAGCCCGCAGAGTTAACATTTCTTTCGTTTGGTGCAGGAGACCTTCTAGGTCTTTCACCAAAAAAACGTTTAAAAAACTCATCATACTGAGGATCGCTAAAGCCTCTTGGATTGAATTGGTTGTACCGTGAACTTTTGACTTTCTTGGTACTTCTAATATTCACTACAGATTTAGATGCGTCCTCTGCTAAAGCAGTAAAATCAGGCAGGTCATCTGCTAATAACCCTATACTTAGTAAAAGGTTAATTATAAGAAACAATATTGTATTGGTTAAATAAGTATTCACTTAAATCATCCTTGTAAGTTATTTATCTTTTTGAATTAGCTATAAAGTTAGCATTGTGCAGTATAACTGATTTTTCATGTTGAGAAATATTTCCCTTTACTCCTAAAAGGAATATACCTGATTTTGTCTTTATGATAGCAGCGACTTTTAGAGGTGAATCAGCATTCAATTTATCATTAGATACAGAAGAAATAGGTGATAAGCTAACTGTAAAAGGTGCAGAAGAATCACTCCTTATGAAGTTTGCATAAAGTTCTCCTTGATTACCAGATCTAAGATCTTCCATCTTAATATCAAGACCTGATGTCGCTTCATTTAAAACAGCAATCGCTTCAGAGCTAGATATAATTCCTTCTATATTCTTTGAAATTTCTTCAGGAAAAGTTAAACCTGAATCCTCCTGATAAAGAAAATAGTTTACAGATAGGATGCAAAATAGTCCGATTATAAATGACGAACTAAGTTTCACTAGGTTAAAAGAGCTACTTTCTTTGATATCTGGAATACTAATTTTTTTCCCTTCTAACTCTTCTTGAACAGAAAGAGAAATGTCTTTAAGGTTATTTTCAACAAGCTCATTCCTTAGAACTGTTGATGATAATTGCAACCTTTGCCAATATCTTCTTAACTCTGGATCATTCCCTATTTCATTTAAAACTCTTCTTGCTTCAAACTCGGACACTTCACCATCCATAAGTGCAGATATCCTTTCTCTAATGCCTTTATTTTTAATATCACTCATAATTACTTGCTTTATTAACTTTTGTTGCTGCGTTCTTTTCTATAGCTTCACTTAAGATTTCTCTACCTCTAAATATCCTAGAACGAACTGTTCCAATAGGACATTTAAGATGTAAAGATATATCTTCATAACTTAATCCATCTAATTCCCTCATAGTTAGTGATACCCTAATTTCTTCTGGAAGACTTTTAAATGCATTATTAATATCATTTTTTAAACTTTCTTCCAGCAAAAAGTCTTCTGGCGATTCATTTACATTCATATCTAAATTTAATTCAAAACCATCTCTTTGAAGTTCTGATTCAGAATTCTCCTTTTTTCTATTTTTAGATAGAACGAAATTCTTGGCAGTATTTACTGTTATCCTATAAATCCAGGTATAGAAAGCACTTTCCTCTCTGAAGCTATTTAGCGATTTAAAAGCTTTAATAAAAGTTTCTTGAGCTACATCTTCAGCTGACTGATTATCCTTGACGACACCTCTTGCAACTGAAATAACCTTAGCTTGATATTTTAAAACCAAAAGATCAAATGCTTCCATATCACCCTTTTTTGCCCTCTTAACTAGCAATAAATCTACGTCTTTTTGTTTGATATTCATATTCAATTGGTTATGACTCCCTTAAAACTCTAAAGTTCAAAAGAACTTTAAAATATTAAGCACTATTTAGGTAGTTAGTCTATTTTCATGAGCTAAAATTATTTGATTTATAATCTCCTGGTCTTTTTCTATATCTGTTTTAATTCTCAATACTAGCCAATTCAAAAGGTCTACATCCTCGTGACTTATTAGGTCTCTAAAATCTTGCTTATGTTTACTAGAAAGTGCTGGATAATCATATTCAGCAAATGGTGTAAGCATTATATCTAATTCCCAAAGGCCCCTTCTGCATTGCCACTTAATTTCGTTGTTATCTTTAGTCATAAAATTTTACTTAGAATAATATAGAATAAACAATAATTATGTCTTTACCAACTGCAATCACTCTTAAGGAAATAGGAATCCTTGAAATATCCGGTCCAGGAGCATCAGAGCTCTTGCAGGGACAACTAACAATAGACGTAGAGAAAATTTCTCCTGATAATTCACAGCACGGAGCAATTTGTAATATTAAAGGGAGGGTTATAAGTAGCTTTGTGATTTCTCAGAGCCTTACAAGAGAAAAAGAATTTTGGTTAATCGTCTCAAAGGATTTAATTGATAAAACTATAACCACACTTAAAAAATATGCTCCGTTTTATGATGTATCTATTCAAAACATTTCTAGTAATTGGACAATAGAGGGCATAGATAAATTGAATATGGAAAGCTTTTTTAAGAAAGCAGAACTGCAAACACAAAAGAATACCCTTAGACAAAATAACTTACTGGCTATTAGATCCTTAAATAAGGCTTATCTCATTGTTTATAATGAATTAGATAAGGTTAATACTAAAGCTGCGGTAAGCCCAAAAATATGGGATAACTTAAATATATCTGCATTGAATTCTGAAGTTTGTCTTGAAACTTCAGAGGTCTATACCCCCCATGAACTTAATTACCATTTAAATGGAAGGATAGACTTCGAAAAGGGATGTTATACAGGGCAAGAGATAGTTGCAAGAATGAATTATCGAGCTAAAAGTCTTCCGCAAATTTATTATGCAACTAGTTTTGACGTTAATCTAAAGCTAAATATGACCATAACCCAGAGAGTTGATAAAACTAATACTGTTAAGCCATCTAAATTAGGAAGTATTATTAATATTAACGTCAGTGATAATAAATCCCACATTTTAGTTTCAATGAAAGAATCTGTTTTTCTCCAAAGTCATCTTGAATTAGGTGAAGAGCTTGTAGTAAAAGAAACTGGTTCAAATATACAACTAAAGAATTGAAATCTTTCGATGGATCAACAAGAAAAAGGATATTCCTATTTAGACACGGAGAAGTAAGCTATTTAGATGAAAAAGGCCAAGCTGTTAGGGATCCGACCAAAGTATGCTTAACTGAGAAAGGGAAAAAACAAGCAATCATGATAGATGAGAATACGAAAGATTTTTACTTTCAAAAAATAGCTTGCTCTGGCTTACTAAGGACTAAGCAAACTGCAGAACATCTTCTTAAAAGAAGAAATCTGCAACTTGAAATATTGCCTGAATTAGAAGAGATTAAAGGAGGAACAGAAAAGAGTGACATTAGACCTGATATCTATAAAGATATTGCATATCACTTTGAAAATATCACAACAAATAAGGATAAATTCTTTGGTTCAGGAGAAGAATATTATACTTTTAGGAATAGGGTCATAAGCAACATCGAGAAAATATTAAAGCAGGAGTGGAATTCAATGGCCTTGATACTACATGGGGGGGTAAACGCAGTAATTTTAAGTTGGATCAGCGATCTCTCTATCTCAGGAGCAGGGAAATTTGATCAGGTGCCTGGTTGCATGAACATACTAGATATAGATCTAGATCAGGACAATAAAATTAAAAGAAAAATAATAAGAGCTTTAAATGTCCCTCCTGATCTTTATAGATCGGAATTAAGTGAACTCACAAGCTGGGAGGGAGTTGCGAAAGAAATAGAACCTTTCTTTAAAAATTAAATTTTCCAATCTACTTTTTGATTATGGTGTTTTTTTAAATAAGCATTGCATTTAGAAAAATGCTTACTTCCGAAGAAGCCTCTATGCGCTGATAAAGGAGATGGATGAGTTGAATGCAGAACTAGATGCCTACTTTGATCTATTAAAGAACCTTTATTTGAAGCATATTTTCCCCAAAGTAAAAAAACTAAATGTTTTTGATCGTTGAGGATTTTCACAACTATATCAGTAAAAATCTCCCATCCTAAATTACGATGAGCTGCAATTACTTTCTCTTCAGTAGTAAGGATGCTATTGAGCAATAGAACTCCTTGTTTTGCCCATGATTCTAAATTACATTTAAGTTCATTATTTATTCCTAAATCACTCAACACCTCTTTATGTATATTTTTTAAAGATGGAGGAGGACTTTTGCTATCAGATGAAAAAGCTAAACCATTTGCCTGGCCTTCTCCAGGATAAGGATCTTGACCTATTATCACAACACGCACTTCTTCTAATTTACAAAGTTTAAATGCTCTAAAAATTTTCGACTTCTCAGGAACTATTTTTTTTTGATTTTTGTTTTCCTCTTCTAAGAAGTCTAGTAATTTGAACATATATGACTTGTCAAATTGGTTCTCTAAAACTTCATGCCATTTTCCTTCCAGCTCTTGAATCAAATGCTCTTTTTGGGTCATGCTAAATTTTATGAATTAAGAATATTAAATAAAGTCTTGCTTAGAATAACAAAAAAAAACCAAAATAGTCATGCCTCTACAAAAAAATAAAGTGTTTAATAAACCCTTATATTTTTATCCACAAAACTTGTGGATAAGTCTTGGGATAAAGTTAATTTTTTTATATTTAAAGCCGTAGATTTGACAAATCACCTAATTGAGTAAA
Organism: SAR86 cluster bacterium; assembly: GCA_029268615.1. NCBI lineage: Bacteria > Pseudomonadati > Pseudomonadota > Gammaproteobacteria > SAR86 cluster bacterium. The sequence goes on from JAQWNM010000018.1 coordinate 39,274, forward strand.
TTTTGAACATATTTAATTAAAGTGTGTAAAAACAGATACTTATAAAAAAATACTAAGGGATAAGCATATATAACTACTATTTATACCTATAATAAATTATGTTTATAAATGACTGTGAAGAATTAATCTAAAAGGTGACATTCGTTAACTTAAAAACTATAGTTCTTTAGTGTGTAAAAAAGCTAGTATTAATGTACACTTAGGGACTTTTAATACCTACTTGAAATAAATGTTATTTGAAAAATATAAACTTAAAAATATTGAATTAAGAAATAGAATAGTCATGGCGCCTATGACAAGAAGTATGTCGCCTGAAAATATTCCTGGTCAAGATGTAGCTGAATATTATGAAAGAAGGGCTAAAGGAGAAGTTGGTCTGATCATAACAGAAGGTATCGAGGTAAGTCACATTGCTTCGAGCAGTTATCCCAATGTTCCTAGGCTAGACACTGAAAAATCTAGAGATGCATGGAAGTTAGTGGTAAGCAAAATTAAAGAAAATGGAGGCTCAGTTATAGCTCAATTATGGCATAGCGGAGCAATGAGAAAAATTGGAATGAATCCTGATCCTGATGTTCCAGGTTATACCCCCTCCGGTTTGCGCAAAGGACTGGCCGACGAAGCAACTGCTAAAAATATTGAAACTATTAAGTCAAGTTCTGACACTGATAAATCGTCTAAAGATTTAAAGTCTGATTTTTCATTTAAAAATAGAAGTGAAGCGCATGAAGTAACTCAAGATGACATAAAAATATTAGTAGATGCTTTTGGGCAAGATGCAAAATGGTGTGAGGAAATAGGTTTCGATGGAATAGAAATACATGGAGCACACGGATACCTAGTTGATAATTTTTTTTGGGAGACATTGAATAGACGGAATGATAAGTACGGAGGATCAATAAGAAAAAGATCTCAATTTGCAAAAGAAGTTACCGAATCTATAAGATCAAATGTTAGTGATAAATTCATAGTAGGATTAAGGTTTTCTCAATGGAAACAACAAGATTTTGAAGCAAGACTTGCTCGTAATCCTCAAGAATTGGAGGAGCTTTTAATGCCAATAGTAAGTTCAGGATTAGATTTCTTGCATGCTAGTAATAGAAAATTTTGGGAACCAGAATTTGAAGGATCAGATAATAATCTAGCTTACTGGGCTCAAAAAATAACGGGGCTTCCTACCATAACTGTTGGAAGCGTAGGCCTTGAATCTAAAGGAGATGGTTTTATAAATATGACTGCACAAGCAGATCCAGTAAGTATAGAAAAAGCAATCCAAGATATTAATGAGCGTAAATATGATATGGTCGCTGTCGGACGCGCACTTCTTGCTGATGCTGAATGGGTTGTAAAGATGAAAGAGGGCCGATTAAGTGAAATAAAACCCTATAGCGAGAAAGTATTAACAGAATTAAATTAATTTATTTAATTAATCTAACATTTATTATATTTTCGATAGATGAAAGTGTAGTTATAGCTTCTTGATCTACTTCATTCTCAATTTCAATAAGATTATAAGCTATATCTCCCCTGCTGATATTTGTCATATCTGCTATATTTAGTCCTAGATCACCTATTGCAGTTGCTATTTGACCTATCATTGCAGGAACATTTTTATTAGTAATAGTTATTCGATTTTCTGTTGTCCTATTTGCTTGAATGTTAGGAAAATTAACTGAATTTATTATATTTCCAGTTTCTAAGAAATCTACCATTTGCTCAACAGCCATGACTGCACAATTTTCTTCTGCTTGGCTAGTGCTTGCACCTATATGGGGTAATAAAGTTACATCTCCTTCGTTAACTGCCCTCTCTATTAACTGAGGTGTAGGAAAATCCGTAATAAAATTACTGAGGTTCTTGTTATTTAAGGCCTCTACTACATCCTTAGTATTAACAACTTCATGTCGTGCAAAGTTAAGAAGAGCGGCTTCTGAGGATTCCTTAAATAAATCTTTATTAATAATACCTTTAGTGCTCTCTATCGCTGGAATGTGTATAGAAATAAAATTAGAGTTCTTAAAAATTTCTTTTAAATCTTCTGCTGGTATAACTTGGCTAGGCAGTCTCCAAGCTGCTTGCACAGAAAGGGCCGGATCATAGCCAATAACTTTCATTTCTAAAGCAACTCCCATCCTAGCTACTTTTGAGCCTATAGCCCCTAAGCCTACTACTCCTAGAGTAGATCCAGCTAACTCTTTTCCTTTGAATTGCTTTTTATTTTCTTCTAAGTAAGGCTCAAGATCTTTCATCTCATTTAGATGACCTAATTTATTAACAAAATCTATACTTTGATAAACATTTCTTGAAGAAAGCATGAGACCTGCTAAAACTAATTCTTTAACAGCATTTGCATTCGCTCCAGGAGTATTAAAAACCACCACTCCCTTTTCTGAACAAATTTCTATGGGAATATTATTTACACCTGCACCAGCCCTAGAAATTGCTAATAAAGAACTCTTTATATGGGAATCTTCTATTTTAGTACTTCTTACTAGGATCCCATGCGGATCATCTGCACTATCATCTAAAGTACAATTAGTTTCTTTTAGTTTACTTAGCCCTATTTTAGAAATATTACTTAACGGTTTGACTTGATATTTACCCATTTCTTTTAATACATAAATTTAAGAGTTGCATTATTTGAAAGCATAGTAGATAACCACTATAATTACCTCGTTTAATCATATGCAAAAATGACTAGACACTTCCTTACACTAAAAAATCTTTCCTCTGATGAAATTATCAGCATTATAGACGATGCTATTCTAAGAAAGAAATCAAATATCGTGTCGGATGAATTAAAAGGTAAATATCTAGCTTTAATCTTTGAAAAATCTTCTACACGAACAAGGGTTTCCTTCGAAACTGCCATGAATCAATTAGGAGGAAAAGCCAGCTTTCTTTCTGTACAAGATCTGCAGCTTGGTAGAGGTGAACCATTGGCAGATACCTCAAAGGTTATTAGCTCTATGGCTGATGCTATAGTCTTGAGAACTTTAAAGCACCAAACAATCACTGAATTTTCTAATGAATCTTCCTCTCCAGTAATAAATGGTCTTAGCGATTTATCTCATCCCTGCCAACTGCTAGCTGATATCATGACTTTTAACGAGCATAGAGGGTCTATTAAAGGCAAAAAAATTGTCTGGATAGGTGATTACAATAATATGTGTAAAACATATATAGAGGCTTCAAAAATCTTAGAATTTCAACTTCATATAGCCACACCAAGTTCCATTCTTAGCAAGAATGATATTCAAGAAGATAATGTTACTATCTCTGAATCTATGGAAGATGCGGTCAAGGACTGTAATTTAATTACTACGGATGTATGGATATCCATGGGAGATAATGAAATAGATCAAAAGAAGAATTCTTTAAAAGAATACCAAGTTACGCCCGAATTATTAGATCAAGCATCAAAAGAAGTTATTTTTTTCCATTGCTTGCCCGCAGTAAGAGGCGAAGAAGTTTCCCATGAAGTAATGGATGACCCTAGAAGCCTTATTTGGCATCAAGCTGAAAATAGAATGCATGCCCAAAAAAGTTTACTGACTTTTTTAATAAATAATTAAATTTAAAGACTTAACTTATTTAAAACCCTCAACCATCTTTCATAATTTGTATTGGATCTTTCGGATAATTTTTGATCAAAGTCATATTGCTTATCAAGTTTCCATGAACTTGATAATGACTCTAAATCTGGAAAAATCTCAGCTGAAAGTCCTGCCAAATAAGCTGCACCTAATGAAGTTGTTTCTACCATTTTAGGCACAAGAACTTTAAGTCTAAGACAATTAGAAAGCTCTTGATTAAGCCAAGAATTGATGACCATGCCTCCATCCACTTTAAGCTTACTTATTGGTGCCCCGTCTAACTTCATGGCATCTAATAGACTTCTTGTTTGATAGATCACTGACTGCAAAGTAGCTAAAGTAATTTCTGGAATACCAGAATCTCTTGTTAATCCATAAATCAAGCCTCTAGCTTCAGGATCCCAAAAAGGAGCACCTAAGCCTGTAAAAGCAGGAATGACCATAACGTTTGAAGTATCAGAGGCTTTCTTAATAACTGTCTCTACTTCTTGAGCGTTATTAAAAAATTTCAATTCATCCCTTAACCACTGTATAGCTGACCCGGCAATAAAGATGCTACCTTCTAGACCAAAAGTAGTCTTTCCATTTAGTCTATATGCAACAGTAGATAATAGTTTATTCTTAGATTTAACCATCTTACTTCCAGTATTAACTAATACAAAACATCCAGTTCCAAAGGTACTTTTGGCCTCTCCCTCTTGAAAACAACACTGACCAATTAGAGCAGATTGCTGGTCTCCTGCCATACCGCCTATGCTTATAGAACCTCCAAACAAAGAAGTCTCTCCAAATTGATGTGCATTATCACAAACCTCAGGAAGAATATTCATCGGAATATTGAAAAGGTTAAGTAAATCTTGATCCCATTTATTAGTTTCTAAATTAAAAAGCATAGTCCTTGCAGCATTTGTGATGTCAGTCTTATGAACTTTTCCTCCAGTTAGGTGCCATAGCAGAAATGAATCAACAGTGCCAAACGCTAATTCCCCCTTTTCTGCCCTTCTTCTGGCGCCGGGAACGTGGTCTAATATCCAAGAAAGCTTGGTCGCGGAAAAATACGGATCCAATAGTAAGCCAGTTTTACTTTGTATTTCTGCATCTAAATTAGCAGACCTAAGCTCTTCGCATAATGAAAAAGTCCTCCGATCTTGCCATACTATCGCCGGATATATAGCTTTACCGCTTCCTCTATCCCAAACTAAGGTAGTTTCTCTTTGATTGGTGATCCCTATAGAAGCAACATCGGAAGGTCTCAGGTTATTGGATAAAAAAAGTTTCTTGGTAACGGATAATACGGAACCGAGTAAATCAAGCGGGTTATGTTCAACCCAGCCATTTTTAGGAAAGAATTGCTCGAATTCTTCTTGTTCAGAAGATAAAAAAGATAGATTTTCATCAAATAGAATAGCCCTTGAACTCGAAGTACCTTGGTCTATAGATATTATTTTCTTAGTCATATAGTGAGATTATAACGCGAAAATAAAGTCAACAAGATATCCACAAGAAACTAACTTAGTTTAATTGTAGTTATGGTATTGTAATTTTACTAAAAACACTTTATCTTGTGCTATGTAGTTTATATAAACACAACATATAGTGATTAAAAAAGGAACAGCTTAATGGAAAGAACAGAACAAACAACCACAAAAGAGACAAACGAGAACCAAAGTCAAAGCCAGAAAGCACAGCCAGCAATAGCGCCAGGCCAACTAAGAGTAATTAAAAGAAACGGAGCAGTAGTTTCATTCGATGCAGAAAAAATAGCCATAGCTATGACAAAAGCCTTCTTAGCTGTAGAAGGAGGAGCTGCGGCTGCCTCTACAAGAATCCACGACAAAGTTAATCAATATGCAAATTCAATTACTGATACTTTTCAAAGAAGAATGCCTTCTGGGGGAACTCTACACATAGAGGAAATCCAAGACCAGGTAGAACTCGAGCTTATGCGCTCAGGGGAACGAAAAGTGGCAAGAACCTACGTTCTGTATAGAGAAGAAAGACGGAATGCTAGAACAGATGAAATCCAAGAAACCCAAAATAGCCAAGAAATAAAAAATAACCTAAAAGTAAAACTCGAAGACGGAACAGAAGAAAACCTAGATCTTGACAGAATAAAAAAAGTAGTAGTAGAAGCCTGCAGCAAACTCCCAGGAACCAGTTCTGAAGAAATAGTGATAGAGGCAGAAAAAAATCTCTATGACGGTGTTTCTTTGGAAGATGTAAAAACCTCACTAGTAATGACTTCTAGAACTCTGGTAGAAAAAGAGCCAAACTATACCTTCGCTACAGCAAGAATTCTTTTAGATAATATCAGAACAGAGGCTTTGAGGTACTTAGAGGTGGCCAAGTCTGCCACTCATGAAGAAATGGAAACTTTATACCCAATCGCCCTGTCTTCTTTTATAAAAAAAGGGATCCAGAACGGAATACTAAATGAAGATTTAGCAAACTTTGATCTAGAAATTCTAGGTAAAGAACTACAAAAGGATAGAGATAATCAATTTACGTACTTAGGACTTCAAACTTTATATGACAGGTATTTTATCCATGACGGAGACATAAGGTATGAGCTACCTCAAGTGTTCTTTATGAGAGTAGCGATGGGACTCTCCCTGGGAGAGGAAGATAAAGAAGGAAAAGCAATTGAATTTTATAAGTTGCTTTCAAGCTTTGACTATATGAGTTCAACCCCAACTCTATTTAATGCTGGAACAGTCCACTCACAATTGTCATCATGTTATCTAACTACTGTTCCTGATGATCTTCATGGAATATATGGAGCAATACAAGACAATGCGATGCTCTCAAAATGGGCTGGAGGCTTAGGAAATGACTGGACCCCTGTTAGAGGATTAGGTTCTCAAATAAAAGGAACAAATGGAAAATCTCAAGGTGTTGTTCCTTTCTTAAAAGTAGTTAATGACACGGCAGTAGCAGTAAACCAAGGAGGAAAAAGGAAAGGAGCTGTTTGTTCATATCTTGAAACCTGGCACATGGATATAGAAGAGTTTGTGGAGCTAAGAAAAAATACAGGGGACGATAGAAGAAGAACGCATGACATGAATACAGCCAACTGGGTTCCTGATTTATTCATGGAAAGGGTCTCGGAGGGAAAGCATTGGACCCTATTTACGCCTAGCGACACACCAGATCTTCATGACTTATATGGCAAAGAATTTAAAAAAGTTTACGAAAGATATGAAAAACAAACAGAAACAGGAGAAATAACCTTTTTCAAAAAAATAGATGCAGGCGAGCTATGGAAAAAGATGCTTTCTATGTTATTTGAAACAGGACATCCTTGGATCACTTTTAAAGATGCTTGCAATATAAGATCTCCACAGCAGCATACTGGAGTGATTCACTCATCTAACCTCTGTACTGAAATAACCCTAAATACAAGCCAAGAAGAAATAGCAGTATGTAATCTAGGCTCTGTTAACTTAACACATCATCTTATAGATGGAGAGCTAGATGAATCTAAACTAGAGAAAACTATAAATACAGCAATCCGCATGTTAGATAATGTAATAGATATAAATTATTACGCCGTAAAAGCAGCGGAAAATTCCAATGCTAAACATAGGCCTATAGGCCTTGGAATCATGGGTTTTCATGACGCTCTATATGCCCTTGAGATACCTTACGCATCTCAAGAAGCAGTAGAGTTTGCTGATAAATCTATGGAAATGGTAAGTTACTTCGCAATTAAAGCGTCTTCTAACCTAGCCTCAGAGAGAGGAAAGTATAGTACTTATGACGGCTCTTTATGGAGTAAAGGAATCTTGCCTATAGATTCATTAAAAAATCTTAGAGAAAATCGAGGAGAAGACTACCTAGACGTAGATGAGAGCTCTAAAATGGATTGGCCTAAACTAAGAGAATTAATTAATAGTCAGGGTATGAGAAACTCTAATGTGATGGCTATAGCCCCAACAGCTACCATAGCTAATATAACGGGCGTTACACAGTCCATAGAACCCACCTATCAGAACTTATTTGTGAAGTCTAACTTGTCGGGAGAGTTCACGGTAGCAAATCTCTATCTAGTAGATGCCCTTAAAGAGGAAGGAATTTGGGACGATGTAATGATTAATGACTTAAAGTATTTTGATGGCAACGTAGATAAAATTGCGCGTATTCCTGAAAAAATTAAAAAACTATACGCTACTGCCTTTGATATAGAACCTAAATGGATAATAGAAGCCGCAAGTAGAAGGCAGAAATGGATTGATCAAAGCCAGTCGCTTAACCTCTATATAAATGAACCCAGCGGAAAAAAACTAGATATTATGTATCGAATGGCTTGGCTCAAAGGTTTAAAAACTACTTATTACCTAAGATCTAAAGGAGCGACCACAGCAGAGAAATCCACTATCCACACGGGAGAGCTCAATGCAGTCAGTGCATCTTCAGAACCTGCCCCCCTTCCTGAAGCTTGCTCTATCACCGATCCAGACTGCGACGCTTGTCAATAAAGAAAAGGAGAAAAAGAAATGTTAAATTGGGATGAATTTGAAGAAAAAGAAAAAGTAGAGCTTATAAATAGTGCACCTGTAGAGATTCAGCAGAACAAAGAAATTTCTCAGGAAGTACAAGAAGAGACATCAAAAATAATCTTAGATACCTCAAAAGGAGGATCAAGATTAGAAAAAGCAAAAGCAGCTATAGAAAACTTTGACTCTCAATTAGGCGAAGAAACGCTAGAAGGTTCTGGGTCTAGAGTAAGTGTTGATCAAAAAGCAATGATAAATTGCCGAGCAGATGTTAATCAGCTAGTTCCTTTTAAATATGAATGGGCCTGGCAAAAATACCTTGATGGTAGTGCAAACCACTGGATGCCCCAAGAAGTAAACATGACCTCTGATATAGCTTTATGGAAATCAGAAGAAGGTCTTTCTGCAGACGAAAGAAAGATAGTTATGAGAAGTTTAGGTTTCTTTTCTACTGCAGATTCTCTTGTTGCTAATAATCTTGTTTTATCAGTCTATAAACACATAACTAATCCAGAGTGCAGACAGTATCTCCTTAGACAAAGCTTAGAAGAAGCTATTCATACTCATGCATATCAATATGTGATCCAATCTTTAGCAATGGATGAAGCTGAGTTATTTAACATGTATAGAGAAGTTCCTTCTGTTGCAAGAAAAGCCTCTTGGGCGCTAGAATTTACTAAAGAACTAGACAACCCTAACTTCATGACAGGAACGGATGAAACGGATAAGAAGTTACTAAAAAATCTAATTGCTTTTTACTGCGTACTTGAGGGAATTTTCTTTTACTGCGGATTCACTCAAATACTGTCTATGGGGAGAAGAAATAAGATGACTGGAACATCAGAACAATTTCAATACATCTTAAGAGATGAATCAATGCATCTTAATTTTGGAATAGATGTGATAAACCAAATTAAATTGGAAAATCCTCAACTCTGGGACGAAGAGATGCAGGAGCAAGCAGCTGGCATGATACTTCAAGGCATGCAACTAGAAATAGAATACGCAAGGGACACTATGCCAAGGGGAGTCCTAGGTATGAACGCCAATATGATGGAAGAATATCTTAATTACATCGGCAACAGAAGACTAATTCAAATAGGGTTAGAAGAAGAATTTCCTAAAGCAGAAAACCCATTTCCTTGGATGTCAGAAATCATGGATTTGAGAAAAGAAAAGAACTTTTTTGAAACTAGAGTCACAGAATACCAGACCGGTGGCGCTCTTTCTTGGGACTAGATGATAGATATAATTGGACACAGGGGAGCTTCTGAAGATGCACCGGAAAATACACTGGCTGCGATTGAAGAGGCTTGGAAGCAACAAGCAGACGGCGTTGAGGTTGACGTTAGGATCACTTCTGATGGGAACCTAGTTTGTATACATGATAATAACTTCTTGAGAACCACTGGGAAAGATAACTTGATAGATGAATTAAGCTTAGAAGAAATTAAGAAGCTAGATGCAGGATCTTGGCGAGGAAAAGAATGGACTAACTCAGCAGTCCCTACTTTACTTGAAGTCTTAAACTCCATGCCTGAAAATAAAAAAATATTTATAGAAGTAAAGTCAGGTATAGAAGTAAAAGAGTCTCTAATAAACACAATACAAGAGTCTAAAATTTCTGAAAAAATGGTTTATATAATATCTTTCAATAGAGAAATTTTGAGTCAAGTGAAAAAGGACCTACCAGGCATAAAGACTAATTTTCTTATTTCCTTTGACCAAAGTAATATTCTAGACATAGACTCTTTAAATTCTGTAATACTGAAGAGTAATATAGATGGAATTGGCGCTCAAGCACATCCTCAATTAACAGAAAGCTTCATAAATTCTATTACCGCTATTAATAAAAAAGTGCATGTTTGGACTGTTGATCAACCAGAACAGGCTAAGCTTTATTCCAGGTTGGGCCTGAGTTCGATAACAACTAATAGACCGGGCGAAATTAAAACCCTTTTACTAGCTTCCTAGAATTTTCCTTTCTTTTCTTCTAAATTCTTTAGATAATATGCTAAATGAAACATAATCAAACATTCTTAGAGCTTGTTCAAGATGCTCTTTCCAGAGTTAGTGAAATAGATACAATACAACTTAAATCTAAATTAGATTCTCAAGAAGAAATTTACATAATAGACACTAGAGAAGATAGAGAATGGGACCAAGGAAGAATTCCTAATTCCTTGCATCTAGGAAAAGGCATAATAGAAAGAGATATAGAGAATTCAATACCAAACAGAGATGCTCAAATAGTCCTTTATTGTCAGGGCGGTTTTAGGTCAGCATTAGCTGCAGATAACCTTCTAAAAATGGGTTATAAAAGTCCTATTTCCCTGAGTGGTGGATTTTCTGAATGGGCAAACAATGGCTTTGATATAGAATCTAATTAAAGTTATATCGTGAAGCTTTATACAACTGAAGGTGCTCCAAACCCAAGAAGAGTTAGAATTTTTCTTGCTGAAAAAGGAATTGACATTCCTATTGAAGAAATTTCAATCATGAAACAAGAGCATAAAACGGATGAGTACAAAAAAATTTCTCCATTTAGTAGAGTTCCTGCCTTAGTCCTCGATGATGGATCAATCATTTTAGAAAGTGTAGCAATATGTTATTACTTTGAATTACAAAATCCTGAACCCTCTCTTTTTGGAAACACAGATATGGAGAAAGTGGTCATAGAGATGCAAAATAGAAAAATGGAATTGGAGCTATTAATGACAGTAGCTGGTGCTTTCAGGCATACTCATCCAGCCTTTTCAGGTCTTGAAAATCAAAATACTGAATTTGGACTTGTTCAAAAATCTTTAGCTGAAAAAAGATTAAAATACCTAAATCAGGAATTATCAGACAAAGAATTTATTGGAGGTAAGAATTACTCTATAGCGGATATTACTTGCCTATGTGCAATTGATTTTTGTCGGCCTGCTAAAATTGAAATTCCAGAATCTCATAAGAATTTAAATAGATGGATTCAGGAAATAAAAGAAAGACCGTCTTCTAATATAGTTTAAATTTAATATTTAATTGATCTCTTCTCTAAGAACTGCTGAATGCTCTTCTATAAAGCGTTTTATAGAAGCTTTATTTTTATCGCAAAATAAAGACTGATTACCTGATATTTCTTCAGAATTATAAACTAGTTCACAGCTATTTCCTCCCAAGCTAGCCTCAGTTGATAATATTGAAGATCTTATTTGCCTATCTCTTTCATCTAGCAAGGGGCCTATAACTCCATGCCAATCGAATTGATTATCTAGAATTGATTGTATTTCCTGGTATAGAAGGTCTTTGTTTGTAGTATTGGAAAATATCAATGTCCATAATAATGGAACTCCTGTAGGGTATAAAGGACTTCCTGCCCAATCGGGATATCCTTGTGCAGGGAAAGCTCGCATTTGTATAATATCTCTAAAAGCTTTATTAAAATTTAGAATACCAGTATTGCATAATGGATGATCTGGCTCTGCAGCGCAGTCGATACTTGGTATATCAATTAAAGTAAAATCAAAATCTGTAGGGATATAAATCCACTTGTTAGATGGTTCGTTGAAATAAAGATAATAATTATTTGCAACCCTAACATAATGGTCTACCGCTCCAAGAACTATCTCGGCTGCTTGTGCCTTGATAAAGCCTTCCACATCAAATCTTGTAGCTAATCTTTCTGCTGTTGGATAAGTTTGTACAAATTTAGCAAAACTAATTAATTCTGCTCTGGCTTCTTTTAAAGATTTCTTTTTAGTTTTGAGATCATAGGATGGCTGATAAGGAACAAATTGAGAAACATTTCCTGCATTACCGTTTTTATTTATAGGTGAATTAACAAAAGTAGGGTTTTGATAGTTTTCAGTTCCTAGCCACTCTTCTCTAGTCTCTGGATCTGACTTTTCAACACCTATGATACAAAAGTTTGTATTAAAAAATTGTTCGCTATCTTCATAAGGTATGCAACTCTCGTCAACTACATCTGCACCTGATAAATTACCTACGCCTACTTTAAATAAATAACCATTCTTATCGAAGTAGCTTTTTAAAAATGGTTTATCTATCTGTTCTACCATTATGAAAACTCCCATATCAAATGTCTGAGGCAAGGGTTTATTAAAAAGAGACTGTTCATTGCTCCCTGTGATAACAAATTCTATGGAGATATGGGTCGCCCTAGCTGCAGGAACGCCTATTTTATTTAAAATCTCATGAGCAAGCACTTCTCTTTGATATGTAGGATCATCTCGATTATACCTAAACCTTAATTTGTCTATATCTCTAAATTCCCTTCCATCTGCTTCTTTATATTCTGGTATATTCTGACCTATAATCTTAAAACAAGAATCATTGTCTACCGATGCCGGAATTCCGTTATCATCAATGCAAGAGTAAACACTCTCATCATCTTCAAATTCTTCATCAAATTTAATAGAAAAACTAAACCTTTGGGGCTTTGATGGTCCAGTTCCTGCTCGTTTTGCACTGTCATCTATAGGAAATTGTCTGCTTGTATTGCCCTGCATCTTAAAAGCTACTTTTTCTATAGATTCAACAATCATACCTTGATCGTCTATAAAATCGAAATCTGCTTGACGATATACTTCACTATGCGTCCAGGAACTTAGAGCAAAGGCAGGACCGGAAGCATTCCTAACGCTGTAATTAGATCTCGCTGTATCTAATACTAAAGCAGACCATTCCTCTAAAGAAATTGTTAATCTTATTTTATTTATTTTATCTAGAGAAAAGAGAGAAATATTTTTTTCATCTTCGCAAACAACTCTTACGTTAGATATATTGTCTGAATCGATAGCTCCCTTCTCATTTGTAATTTCGCAGTCTTGTCGTGCTGGCTCTCTTTCTACTTCTACCTCATATTCCGTTCCAGTTACTAATTTATTTTTGAAAGAAAAATTTCCATTACTCTCAACTATCAAAGACTGTTCGTTTACTTTTAACTCTATGTCTCTAATGCTATTTAATCCTGATAGAGTGCCTGAAATTGTGTAGCCAGGATTAGGTGGGGTTGGAGTTTCTGGAAGTGCGGAAACTATTTCTATATCTGCAGATCCACCACCTCCGCCTCCACAAGAAACTAAGAGGTAAAGTAAAAAAATAATGATCCATCTCATAAATTTATTTACCCGCATTTTAATTCTGTTTATATCATAATATTAATATGACTTATTATCTTATTACAAATAATAACGCCTTTTGTGTATTCTTTATTTATCTTTTAAAGATAGCTCTTTCCTTAAATAAATCTGTCTTTTTTTTAATTTTTGTCTTAAAGATTTAATTCTCTTTTTAAAACGTTTATTTATCTCTTCCTGAGTAGGTTCAGGCTCTAAAGATAAATTCATACTCATCTTTTCCAATAAATTTAACTTTTTTCCTTCTACTTTTCTAGATTGAATTAACAAATTTAGGTCATCTAGCTTTTCTTGTCTTTTTTGCATTATTTCATAAACACTAGGAGGTCCCTTTAAATCCATAATTTCAATTCTTACAAATTCTTTAAATATTCTTTGTTTGGTTATCTTTTTCTTGTCAATATCATCTTTAGATTCTACTTTTAAATAGTCCTTCTTTTTATAAGAAGAATTTAAAGAATCATAACTCTGCATATCCTCTATACGTTTCTCATTTAAAGTAGATTTTTGTTTAAATTCATTAGAATCTAATCCAAAAGGTTTTTCTCCATAAATAAAAAATGTAATAAACAATGAAGATAAAAAAAGAATAAAAGTATTATTCATTCTGGCCTCCTAATTTGATTAATTTTACACCTTATAATAGATATAGTGCACTTACGAACTTATTTTACTTCTGATTAATTTAAGCTTCTCTTTCTTGGTAAGAGTCTTTACGAATATTTCTCTTTTTAAGGCTGAACCTCTGTCTTTGCACAGCTCTTGATACAATAATTTAAACGGACCTCTTCCTTTTGTATATTTAGCTCCTGATCCATTGGTATGAGCTAATAGTCTTTTTTCTAGATTATTAGTTATTCCCGTATATAGAGTTCTATCTTTACATTCTAGAATATATAAATGCCAACACATATAAAATTGAAAATAAGGTTCTAAGAATCCCTGGGCTGAAAGTCTAATACTGTTGCATTTATGCAGTACCGAGGTTTTCCTCTTGGACCATCAGGAAAAACATGACCTAAATGAATTCCAGATGTTTTGGATCTTATTTCTATTCTTCTCATGCCAAAACTGTTATCAGGTCTTTCAATTACAGACCCGGGTATAGGTTGTGTGAAAGAGAGCCATCCGGTACCAGAATTAAATCTATATCTTGTGTCAAATAAAGCAGCTCCGCTCAGCTTATCTACGAAAGTACCATCTGGTGTATTTTTAAAAATTTCGTATTCTTTGCAATACCTCTGATCAGTTCCTTCTTCAAATGCTACATTGAATGCCTCTGAATTTCCTAACTTAAAAGCTCCTAAAACTTTATAAAATTCTTTAGATGACATATATCCCTGATTCCCAAAAACCTCTTTACCATCATTTATAAAAATGATGGTTGGAGTAGCCCATGTTTCTGTGTAGACAGATAAGCCCCCTAATTCAGAGGCCAACCTAAACTGCACTGGAATAGAACCCTCATAAGAAGAAAGAACTTCTTTTCTGAATTTTTCGCAGTAAGGACAATAATTTTCAGATTCTATTACTAATATATGCTTATCTTTCATCAATAACGAATTGTCTACCTGATTAGAAGCTGAATTACTTAAAAAAGTAACTCCGGTTGAGTGATCAGGACAGTAACCATTAGGATTCTTTAAAAGATAATCCTGATGGTAATTTTCTGCTTCATGAAAAACGACTAGGGGCTTGACTTCTGTAGAAATTTTTCCATATCCAGAATCAAAAAGGAGCCCTTGGTACTCTTCTAGCACTTTTCTTACAGTGTCTTCTTGGAAACTTTCTGTAATTAAGATAATAGATCTATATTGAGTACCCAAATCATTACCTTGCCTATTAACTTGAGTTGGATCGTGAGATTCAAAAAATTCTTTCAATATATTCTGGAGATTTATTTTATTTGAATTAAAAATAACTTTAACCACTTCTGCATGATTGTTAGGATTGAATCGATTCCTTATTTTAGTTATTTCTCTATATTTAGGTTCAACGCCTTCTCCATCAGCATATCCTGAAATAGCATCAATAACTCCGGGTATTTCTTGATACATTTTTTCAGCACCCCAAAAACATCCTGAGCCTAAAACTATTGATTTAATGTGATTTGTACCTTCTATATCTTCTGTTTTTAAAGAATTAATGAAAACGCTGCAAATTAAAATAAATATAATTTTCATAATCTAATTTAATCTATCAAAATCTTAACTAATAATAAAACTAAAACCAAAAGTACAACTCCTGTTGTAAGCCAAGATCTGAGATTTTCTTCTGTTTCATAAGAATCTTGATTTGAGAAGTTTTTTTCAAGTTGCTCTTTTTTTTGATCTCCTATTTTTTTCATTTTTCTATTCTATTATATAAATAAATCAAATAAAGATGTTCTGGATGATAGGTTTTTATTAGAATAATCAAATTAAATCATTTATAAAAACTCCTGCATGGAACTTGAAGAAACAAGCATACAAGGTGCCTACCTTATAAAACATCAATCTTTCTCAGATGATAGAGGCCTTTTCTATGAAATGGTAGCCCAAGATGTACTGAATGGAGTAGATAGTCCTGAGTTAAATAAAATTAATATTTCTGAATCAAACTATGGAGTTCTAAGGGGGCTCCATTATCAAATAAAGGAGCCCCAAATAAAATTTGTTTCATGCTTGAAAGGTAAAGTAATTGATTTTGCAGTTGATATAAGGAAACAGTCTTCTTCATTTGGAGAGGTAATCCAATATGAACTTACTGAAGAAGAGCCAGAAACATTATATTTACCTTTAGGTGTTGCCCATGGATTTATTAGCCTTTCTGAAAGGTCATTGCTTCTATATCTTGTGTCTGGAATCTATAATAACAAGTTGGAGAGAGGTATTAATTATAAAAGTATTGATCTTAACTTACCCATAGAACCTATTTTAATAAATAAAAGAGATACAAACTGGCCAAATTTTGATGAAGCAGAATACTATGAGAATAAAATATGAAATGTAGATTTAGCGGAAAAGATATTCCTCGAATAATAACCTTTGGGCAAATGCCGTTAGGGAATGGTTTTTTAAAAGAACAGAATCCAAAAGAAGAATACTTCTATGAAATGTCTGTCTCAGTAAATAGTGAAATAGGGTTATTGCAACTTGAAGAACAGCCTGACCCAACGCAAATGTTTCATGAAAATTATGCATTTTACAGCAGGTCGTCTTCTTTCATGAAGTTACACTTTAAAGAGATGGCGGGGGAAATAAAAAGTCTATTGCAGAATAAATTTTCAAATGATAAAAATCCTTTTGTTGTTGAGATTGGGTCAAATGATGGAGTTATGTTAGAACATTTGGTTGTTAATGATATACCTTGCTTGGGTGTGGAACCTTCTAAAAATGTTGCAGAAATATCTCATGAATATGGAGTAGAGACAATAAATGAATTTATGTCAGAAATAACAGCCAATAATATTCTTGCCTCTTATAGTGAAGCAAATGTCATTTATTCAGCTAATGTATTTTGTCATATACCTGATTTAAATGATCTAGCTAAAGCTTGTTCTGTTTTATTAAAAGATGGTGGTTATCTTATATTTGAGGACCCATATTTAGCTGATATCCTAGAAAAGATATCCTATGATCAAATTTATGATGAACATGTATATTTATTTTCGTGCTTTGCAGTAAAAAATATTTTTGGTAAATATGGATTAAGATTAGTTGACTGCAAACACCTAAACACTCATGGCGGCTCTATGCGATACTATTTAAGAAAGTCCAGCTCTACAGAAGAATCAGATCAACTAAAAAATCAATTAGAGTATGAAGAAAAATTAGGAGTCCTTTCAATGCCTTCTTATAAGGAATTTTCTGATAAATGTGAAATTGCTAAGAAAGGATTTAAAAGTAAGCTAGAATCTTTAAAAGAAGACAAGAAAACTATCTTAGGTTATGGAGCCACTTCGAAGAGCACAACTATCCTCAATTACTGTGAAGTAGGTCCTGAATTAATTGATTTTATTGTTGATACTACACCAACAAAACAAAATACCTTTACACCAGGAAAGCATATTCCTGTTTTACCTTATACAAAATTTTCTCCTCATCCTGATGTATCTGTTTTATTTGCTTGGAATCATCAGAAAGAAATTATGGCTAAAGAAGAGCAGTATAAAGGCGAATGGATGACTCACTTATATAAAGAATATCAATAAACATTGAAAACATTTTTTGCAAACCCCAAGATAGGCTTTGTAGAAAGTAAAAGTTCTATATCTAAGGCATTATCTAAGCTAATAGATAGTGGTAATTATATTCTTGGTGAAAATGTTTTACGCTTCGAAGAAGAGTTTAATGACTACCTAGGGAGTAAAGGTTACTTTATTTCTTGTGCCAGCGGAACTGATGCAATAACTCTATCCATTAAAATAAATGGAATAAAACCAGGGTCGAAGATTATTGTCCCTTCTCATACAGCAGCTGCGTCAATATTAGGAATTTTAAATGCTGGATGTATCCCAATTTATGTTGATGTGAATGAGTCAAATCTTCTTATTTCCTTTGAAGAAATTAAAAGAACTATTTCTAGGTATAAATGCAAAGCGATACTTGCAGTGCATCTTTATGGTCATGGGATAGAAATTAATAAATTGAAAAAGTTAATTAAGAATAGCGGCATTAAGATAATAGAAGATTGTGCTCAAAGCACTGGTACCTTAATAAATAATAAACAATCTGGTACTTTATCTGATGCAGGGTGCTTTAGCTTCTTCCCGACTAAAAACTTAGGTGCTTTGGGAGATGGAGGAGGAATTTGGGTTCCATCAAAAAAAATGAAAGGTAGAGCAATAGCTTTAAGGCAGTATGGTTGGGATAAAAAAAGAAATGTCACAATTGAAGGGGGAATAAACTCTAGACTAGATGAATTACAAGCTGCAATTTTAAGGATAAAACTTAAAAAGCTCCCTAAAGAGATAAAAAAACGAAGAAATATTGCAAAAATTTATGATAAATATCTCGACTCAAGATTTATAAGAATTTCTTACTCCCCAAATCAGGAATGTTCTTATCACTTATTTGTAGTTAGAACGAAATCAAGAAGTAAGCTGCTGAGATATTTGGCAGAGAGGAATATCTTTTTGGGGATACACTATTATCCTCCTAATCATAAAAATGGAGTATTGAGCAAATATACAAAACATGATCTAAAGATCACAAATCAAATTTCAAGAGAGGTAATCTCTTTACCTTTATACCCTGAATTACAAAAAAAAACCCAGTTATCTATTATAAAAAAACTGAATGAATTTAAATGAAAAATTTAAAAACTTTTAACTTCCAAAATATTCCTCAGCCACAAAGTTCATTTTGGATTATCAATGACCTTTCAGCATTAGAACATCCAGTTAAAAGAATATTCTTTAATAAATCTGAAGAAGATGAAATAAGAGGAGATCATGCACATCATGAATGTTGGCAAACTCTTGTTTGCTTAGACGGGATAATAGAAGTTACTCTCGATGATGGACAAGAAAAATTGCACTTTTCATTAAATAAAAAAGGTCTGGCCTTAACTATCCCCCCCAAGATTTGGGGCACCCAAGAATATGAAGCAAATTCTTATTTGATGGTTCTTTGCAGTCATGAATATTCTGAAAGAGATTATATAAAAGATTATGGTGTCTTTTTAGAAGAGGTAAGAAATTAATGCATGTAATTATATCAGGTGGTTTAGGACATATTGGAAGTAAATTAATAAGATTCCTATTAAATAAAAACCTTAAAGTAACTTGTATAGATAACCTTTCTACTCAAAGAATTTCTTCCTTAAAAGGGGTAATACAGAATAAAAATTTTAACTTTTTTGAGATAGATATTGCTAAAGAGCCAAATAAAGCTTTAGATGTTTTAAAAAAATTAGACTGCAACTCTTTTATACATTTAGGAGCGATAACTAATGCTGAGGCATCTCATGATAATCCAAAGCAATTATTTGAAAACAATCTTTCTGCGACTAAAAATACAATCGAAATATGTTCAAATCTAAATTTTCAACTTCTCTTTCCTTCATCTACTAGCGTTTATGGTAGTGCCGAAGATAATGTTTATGAAGACGATGAATCTTTCATAAATCCTCAAAGTCCTTATGCTGAGTGTAAAGTGAAAGAAGAAGAATTAATTCTGAATAGTAAAATTTCTAATTCTGCTATTCTTAGACTTGGAACTATCTTTGGCACCTCACCAGGCATGAGATTCCACACAGCAGTTAATAAATTTTGTTGGCAAGCTATCATGAAAATGCCTATCACTGTTTGGAAAACAGCTTTACACCAACATAGGCCTTATCTTGATATAAATGATGCCTGTAAAGCATTTTTTTTCTTTTTAAAGAAAGAGGAGCAATATGGATCGATATTTAATGTCAATACTGAAAATTACACAGTCTCTGAAATCTTAGAAAGTATCACAAAGTATGCAAGTAATCTTAATATTGAGTTTGTTGATAGTAAAATAATGAACCAACTAAGTTATCTAGTTTTAAATGATAAGAT
Organism: SAR86 cluster bacterium; assembly: GCA_029268615.1. Classification (NCBI taxonomy): domain Bacteria; kingdom Pseudomonadati; phylum Pseudomonadota; class Gammaproteobacteria; species SAR86 cluster bacterium. The sequence continues at coordinate 59,036 of JAQWNM010000018.1, forward strand.
AAAAGAAATTGGATTTAAGTTCGAAGGAAGCTTAGATAGAGGTATTTCAGATACCTTTGAATGGTTTAAAAATGAAAAATATTTTTAAATATTTCCAAACAGATATTCTATTGTTAAATGAGACAATCCTTTAACTCCAACTGGCAAAGCTCCGTCATCAATTTGAAAATAAGGGGAATGATTACCTGGCACTTTAGTATAATCTGCTCCTTCTTTATTTACGCCTAAGAAGAAAAAGAAACCTGGTATCTCTTGAGAGAAAAAACTAAAGTCTTCTGCTCCCGTGCTTCTGTCAGCCCTATAAACCATTTCATCTCCTACAATATTTTTTAATGTAGGCAATACGCGCGCGGTTAAATCTTCATCATTAAGAGTGACTGGATAACTTTCACCATTAGGCAGATTTATCTCTACTGAAGCTCCTGCCATTGAAGCTGTATTTTCTATAATCCTTCTCATTTCAAAAAAAATTTTATCTCTGATAGAAGTATTGAAGGTCCTAATAGTACCTTCCATTTCGACCTCATCTGGAATTATATTACTTCTAATTCCGCCGTGAATACTTCCTACCGAAATCACAGCAGGGGATTCTCTTAAATCAAGCTTTCTTGAAATAATAGTCTGTAAATTATTACCAATTTGGAAGGCAACCATTATAGGGTCTATAGAATCCCATGGCCTAGAGCCATGAGCTTGTTTTCCTTTTATTGTTATTTTCCATGGGTCTACCGCTGCCATTATCGGCCCCTCCCTATAGGATATAAGGCCATGAGGTGAATTACTAACATGCAGTCCAAATATGACTTCTGGTCTCTCTTTTGCCCAGATCCCTTCCTTTAACATCAGTCTTGCTCCTCCTTCTTCTCCTGCAGGTGCGCCCTCTTCTGCAGGCTGAAATATAAACATAACTGAGCCAGGCAAGTCTTCTTTTATAGAACTAAGAAATTCTGCAACACCCATCAGGATTGAGATATGAGCATCATGACCACAAGCATGCATAACTCCTACATCTTTACCGTTATAAAGAGATCTTTCTTTTGAAGCAAACGGTAAACCGGTGGCTTCAACTACAGGTAAGGCATCCATATCAGCCCTTAGGGCTACCATTGGTCCAGGCCTACTACCTTTTAAAACTGCTACAACTCCTGTATGGGCTATACCCGTTTTGACTTCGAGACCTAGATCAGTTAGATGCTTGGCTACTTTTTTAGAAGTTTTAAATTCTCTATTAGACAGTTCAGGATATTGATGAAAATCATGTCTCCAAGAAACAACCTTAGTCATTAGTGAATCTAGCTGAAGATCAAGTTTTGATTCTAATTCCTCGGGTGAAGCAGAGAAACCATTCATAGCCAAGAAAACCAGTGAAATTATTAAAGCATTTTTCATTTATACCTCTCCGCTAAGGACTATATCACTTTATTAACGTAGTTCCATCAGCTTATGTAACTAAAATTAATTTATCCAGCCGTTGTATTTATTTTTTCATCCCAATCTTGATGTTTTATCCATTCACTGAATGGCGTAAGTTCTAGAGGTATTAATTCCAGTACCGGCTTCATGTCTACTTTAAAAGGTTTATGTTCTGACTCATTATTAAATTTATAAAAATTTGACATATATGAAGTAAAAGCTTCTTTATCAGAACCTTCTTTGTCTGCATAAAATATATTGAACAATCTTTCAGCAAAGATATCTAGTGACAACATTTCATACCTAATTGGATTACCAAAATGCCCCGATAATAGATCTGCTACTCTTTGGGGAGTGAATATTTCTGGCCCTCCAATAACTATCCTTCTGCCATTGAGGTCATCCCTATCTATTGCAGCGATCATAAACCTCGCTACATCATCTAAACAAATCCAACTAGCTTCTAAGTTTGGATTATGAGGATAAGTATACAAGCCATTACTCATGATATCTTTCCTGGCCCAGTTAGTTAATAAATTATCCATAAAAAGAACCGGTTGAAATGTCACTAAAGGGATTCCAGTCTGAGTTAAAGTATTAATTATAAGCCTACTTCCGTCATAACCCATTTCTCCAACTTCTTCATCTGTGCCCCAACAACATGTATTAAAAACTAATTTCTTGACACTCGCTTTTCTTGCTGCATTACCTATAGTCGCAGCGAAATCTAACCCCTTATGACTTTCTTCAAATGATGGCGTGGTATAGAAAACAATGTCTGACCCTGAGCAAGCTTTAAATACAGAATCAGGATCATTATAATCAGCTGAAATAATCTCAATAGATTCGAAAGCATCTAACTTAGATTTATCTCTGGTCACTGCCCTTACTTCGTATCCTTCAGACAGTAATTGTCTGACTTGAGCTCTTCCTGGTCTTCCTGATGCACTAAATACAGTTACTTTTGTCATGATTTTTCCTTTGTATACTTATTTTAATTATTTAAAAATTTCTTTACAGCTTCTTTATGTTCTGGTGTCTTCCAGCATTCACGTAATAATTTACTTTCTCTATCTTGAACTAAATCCAAGTCTATCTCACTTCCATTTTGACTCAATAGCTGTTTTACCATTCTTAATTGAGGACTTGGATTTTCGGAAATTAATTTAGCCTTAATAAGGGCTTCAGATATTAAGTCATGTTCTACTGTCATAAAATCTATTAACCCAGAATTTAAAGCCTCTTTTGCCTCTATTAGGCGGCCAGATAAACAAGCCTCGCTAGCCCCTCCAAACCCCATTCTTTGAACTAAAAAATAGCTACTAGCTAGTTCAGGGACCAAACCCATTTTAATAAAAAACATGCCAAATTTAGCTCTTTCGGAGGCCATAATGATATCAAAGGGTAAAATCATAGTTATACCTATTCCAACAGCAGCACCATTAACAGCAGCAATCATGGGTTTTGAGTCCCTTATTAAGTTAACCCAATCTACATCTTTGGGCATTCCTCCATGGCCAGATTGCGTATCTTTTCCTGGATCTTTACCATCTATCCTGGTTTTAAAGGTTTCATCAATATCTGCGCCTGCACAAAACCCTTTTCCAGCTCCTGTCATAACAATTGCACCAATTGAAGCATCATCATTTGCTTTTCTTATTGCTAAAGTTAGTTCCTCAGCCATAAACGGAGTCCAAGCATTTAATTTCTTGGGCTTATTTAAAGTAATAAGAGCTACTTCATCTTTTTTCTCATATATAATTGTTTCGTACAAAATTTAACCTCCTTAATATCTTAATTGAATTCTAGTTATTATTTCGACACTTTGAAAACTGAAAACAAAGAGACTCACCCCCTAAGGGGATACGTCCAGTTTTATCTAAAATTCCATCCATCCTCAAATTAACTATAGATGGCTCTCCTTTGTCAACTGTTACCAATGTTAAATGATCAAAAGACATTTCATTTTTTGGGTGTTGAGCACCTCCTGTAGTACCTAACATTATATAGTCTCTTTCTTTTCTTATTTGATGTGAATATCTATGCAAATGACCATTAAATAACGTATATGGTCTGTCAGATAAAGCCTCTTCAATAGCTAGAAACTCAGGTTCTTTTTCTTTTAACCAAACGGGCTTATGCATAAAAATCATTGTCCAATGTACTTCGGGATGAGCCTTGATAACATCTATTAAATAATCTGATTGTTCTTTTTCTATATCTCCAAAAATTCTTTCAGGCATTCTGGTATAAGGCATATTTGATGCCTTAACTTCATCACCGTTCTTTTTAGCAAGTTTATACTCAGATCTTGCCTGCCACAGCTCTGCGCTTTTCTTTTCAGAATAATCCTCTGTATTAAGAACTAAAAATAAAATATTTTTATAAATGAAATAATAATACTGAGGACCATACCTTTTTGCCCAAAGATCATGCATAGTTTTATTTGTTAAATCATGATTTCCACCAACATAAAAAACAGGAGCTAGAGCTTGGGCAGCCCTTTTATCAAAGGAATTCCATTCTTTTAATAAAATCTCTTCGTCTTCAGAGTCTCCACTTATAAGATCACCGACACTTATTATGAATTCAGGCCTCAATAATGCCAATTGTGATGCTGCTATCTCAAATATCTTATCTCTTTCTCCTCCATTAAGATCAGAAAAAACAGCAAAGGAAAACTTATCATTACT